>JAXDJP010000237.1:0-10670 GCA_034665645.1 Actinomycetota bacterium
AGATCGATCGCGTGGTCGCGCTGGCGCCGCCCGCCCCCGACCTTGGACGCCCCCGACTGTGGGTCGACCGGGCCTTCACGATCGCGGGTGCCGGCACCGTTGTCACCGGAACATTGGCGGGCGGATCCTTCCGGCGCGGGGATGAAGTCGTCGTTTCCCCGCACGGACTCGATGCTCGAGTACGGGCCCTCCAAACGCACAACCGCGAAGTCGATGAGGCCGTTCCCGGCAGCCGCGTTGCGATGAATCTGACCGGCCTTTCGCGCGACTCCGTGCGTCGTGGAAACGCGATCGTCGCTCCCGGTCGGTGGCGCGAGACTCGAACCGTCGACGCCAGGATCGAGGTCGTATCCGAAGCTCTCGCGGGACGCGCTCACCGCCTGACCGAGAAGGGAGCGCATCTCCTTTACACGGGTTCCGCGGAAACGCCCGTGCGGATCAAGCTTCTGGGCTCTAAAGCCCTCGAGGCGGGCACGTCGGGGTACGCACGCCTCCGGCTGCGAGACGAACTTCCGCTCGCACCCGGAGATCGCTTCGTGTTGCGCGACGCCGGTCGCGTCCTCACGTTCGGCGGAGGCACCGTCCTCGACCCGGGCCCCCCGACGCGACCTATCGATGACGGACGCGTGAAGCTCCTCGAACACCTCGAGAACGCAAGTCCACGCGTGGCGGCTATCGCTCTCGTGGAATACGAGGGTCGGGTCCCGGTGCGGGATCTGCGCGCCCGGGTAGGAACGAGCGCGCTTCCCGATGAAGTGGTGGTGTTCGGGTCGGTGGCGCTCTCCGCGACCCGAGCGCAAGCACAGAAGGAGCGCCTGGCGGAGATCGTTGCGGGACACCACCGCGATCATCCCCTCGAGCGCGGCGTGGCGACCGAGTCCGTAAGAGCGAACCTCGATCTCGATGCGGCGACGTTCGGCGCCCTCGTGGACGCAACATCCTCCGTCATAAAAGACGCTGCTCTCTTGCGGCTCTCGGACCATCAGGTTTCGTTAGGCGATACCGAGAGCGCGGAGCGCGCCGATCTGCTGAAAAGGCTCGACGGAAGCGCCTTCGCGCCGCCGATGGCCGAAGAACTGCAGATCGATCGGGCGCTGCTGAAAGCGCTCGTCGACGCGGGGGATCTCGTACCTATAAAAGGCTTCTACCTGACTAAAGCGCGTGCGGACGAAGCGAAGGCGCTCGTGCGACAAGCGATCGAGGAGCGAGGTCCGGTGACCGTTGCCCAGATCAGAGACCTCCTGGGTACGACGCGGAAGTACGCGGTGCCGCTATGTGAATGGCTGGACGCCACCGGTACGACGCTGCGCCGGGGAGACGTTCGCCTCCTCGGCCCTCGCTCCTAGAGGTTCCGGCCGGTTCTCCGGTCAGTGGGGAGCCGTGAACGACGGTTCCTCCGACGAGATCGCCCTCGAGGTCCGCCATGGGGTGACCGCTCCTCAATTCCTCGACGAGCGCGTCGACCACTTTCGCCAGGTCCTGCTCTCGCGCGAAGACTTCGCGTTGACGCACCGCCGACGTGCCGCGTTCGAGGATCTCGTTGATGCGTCGCAGATCGTCGAGACATCCGAGCCTTTCGGCAACGGGTTCTAAACGTTCGACAAGGTCGGAGATCGAGCGTCGCAAAGACACGAGGTTTCCCTCTTCATCTCTGATGATGTCTGCCTCGAGCCCGTACCGCGCGGCGCGCCACTTGTTCTCGCGGATCGTCCACGCCTTATGAAGCGGAATCTCGAGGCCGGCCGCGTACCGCTCGCCGAGCCACACGACGAGCGACTGGCTGAGCGCAACCATGGCGCACAGTTCGTCCATCGTTGGGATGCCGTCGCAGATGCGCAACTCGAGTGTTCCGAAACCAGGATGCGGACGGATGTCCCACCACACTTCCCGGATGCTGCGGATGGTGCCGGCTCCGATCAGGGTGCGCATGAACCTCTGGAACTGTCCCCAGTTGTCCATGTGATACGGGAGTCCCGCGGTCGGCAGTGACTCGAAGATCTTCGATCTGATGGACGCGAGGCCCGTGTCGCGACCTTGCCAGAACGGACTCGACGAGGACAGCGCTAGGAAATGCGGGATGAAGGTTCCGAGACTGTTCGAGACCGCGATCGCTTCTTCGCCCGAGCCGACGCCGACGTGCGTATGGACCCCGAAGATAAGGAGCCGCCGCGCCGTCCACTGACAGTTCTCGATGAGGCGGTGATAGCGAGGATCGGGCGAGACCGTTTGATCAGCCCACGCCGAGAAGGGATGCGTTCCCGTGCAGATGACGCGGTAACCAAGACGCTCGGACACGTCGATGAGACTTTCCAGCTTGCCCTCGAGGTCCTGGCGCACGGCCCCCACGGTCGGACAAACGTCGGTGATCACCTCGACGCAACATTCGAGCAACTCGTGCTTGAACCACTTGTCGTCACCGAGCTCCGCAAGGATCTTCGTCGCCGCTGTATCGGTAGCTAGTGCTCCGGCTTCGTCGACGATCTGAACCTCGATCTCGACCCCCAGCGTGGGCTGATCTGATCCGTTGAAGACGATGTTCATGGATGGCCCCCTAGTCCGCCGTCTGACTCCGGATGGTACCCGAGCGCACCCTATGGCGACCCAGGACGTAAAGGATGGCCAAGAGGTTCGCGACCACCCCGACGACCGTCGCCCCCACTCCCGACGACAGGGGGATCAATAACGGGACGAGAGCCCCAAAGACCCACGCCAGTTGCAAGAAGGATTCGAAGCGGGCGAACGCCCATCCCCTGCCGCCCTCCGGCGTCTCCCGTTGCACGATCGCGTCGAACGCGACCTTGAGAGCACCGGAGGCGACTCCAACGGCGAACACCAGCACTCCTGCGCTCACCGCGGAGAACGTGCGGCCCACGATCAACGCGGTTACTCCCGTAACGAGGAGCGCCGCAACGAGGATCCCTTCCTCCTTCAGCACGCGCCTCAACCTCGGAGCGATCAACGCTCCCACCAAACCCCCGAAGGTCGCGGAGCCGACGAGCAGTCCCAATCCCAAAGATCCGAAATGCTCTCGCTTGAGAGCGAACGCAAGGTCGAAGACCAGGAATCCCACGAGCATCCTCATCCCGGCCGCCGCGGCTCCCGCTTGGCGCACCGCGACCGAGCGCGCTCTGGCTTTCGCTCCGGCGGTCTCGTGTACCGGCCGCCTCCCCTTCGGCGATGGGAGGCGAAGACTGGGGAGGGTGGCGAGTGCGTACACGAGCGCCGCGAAGAGGAGGTCGATGCGGGGGCTGAAGACCTTTATGAGAACGAGACCCACCAACCCTCCGGCGATGCCTCCCAGCGCGCTTACTCGAGATAGCGCCGACCCGGCCTGCACCAGCGTCCGGGACTCGGGCAGCAGGTGCGGCAAGACGGCTCCGCGCACGATCAAGGTCACCTTCGAGAAAAGCAAGATCCCGAACGCCAGGGGAAACAGGTAGAGGGTGTCCAGTCGAGTGGCAAGCATCCACGCCAGAACGGCGCGCGCCACGGAGGCGATGATGAGCGCCCAGCGAAGGCTGGCGCGGTGTCGATCCAGGATCCTCGCGAGCAGTGGAGAGACGACCGCGAACGGGGCGACGGTAAGTGCGAGATAGAGGGCGACCTTTCCTCTGGCGGCATCCTCGGGGAGCGAGAAGAAGAGCGACCCGGCAAGGGCGAGGGCGATCAGAGCATCTCCGGCGGCTCCCGCGGCCTGAAGCGTGAGAAGACGCCCGAACTCGGGCGTGACGGCATCCTTGCGAAAGCTCCCCACGAGGCGCCGCAGGACGATCTGGAGGAGGGGCTCCTGGACGGAGGCGTGGGGATCGCTCATCGTGCCTCCCCACCCTACGTCGCCGGCCTCGACCGCCTCCGGCACGAGCCCCGATGGAGGCAGGAGAGCGCCGTTCCGGGGCGAAATGTAGGTGTTGAGAGGCCGACGAGTTCGGCCTCATGTTCGTTCAGGCGCTTAAACCCGACAAATCGGACACCGAGCAGGGGGCACGAACTTGAGAAGACGGCATCTGGCAGCGATCATCTCGGCCACGGCCGTCCTCGTCGGAGCGCTCGTTTCTTCTGCTCCCGCGACCGCGGCTCCCAAGTACGGTTCGGTGACCGAGTCGTACTCCATCCCCACGCGTCACGGCGACATCTACTTCGAGATCGTGCGGCCGACGGTTAACGGAAAGAGCATCAAGGCCCCGACGGTCCTCACGTACTCGCCTTATTCCGTCCTCGGCCGGAATGACGACGCCGACCGCTATATCGCTCGCGGCATCGGACGCGCCTACGCCGACGTCGTCGGCACGGGAAACTCGGGCGGTTGCTACGACTACGGCGGCAAGCGCGAGCGTCAGACTGGTTACGACGTCGTCGAATGGATCGCCAAGCAGAAGTGGTCCACCGGCAAGATCGGCATGATCGGTGGGTCCTACGAGGGAACGACTCAGTACGCGACCGCGTCGCAACAGCCCCCGCACCTCACGACGATCGTTCCGGAGGCCGCGATCAACCGCTGGTATGACTACGCATATTCCGGCGGCATCAGGTACTTCGACAACACGGAGAACCCGAGCGACGAAGGAGTCGACACCCCCCTCGCATTCGACTTCGGCCTCGCTCTACCCCCTCCCGTCGATCCGCAAGACCCCAATTGGGCGGACCGCGTGGCGTCGACGATCGTTCCTTGCGACGAGCTCACGCACACCCAGCACGGCTACGACGACACTCCCGATTACGACAAGTTCTGGATCGAGCGCGATTACCTGAGGGATGCCGACAAGATCGACATCCCGGTCTTGATCTCGCACAACTGGGGAGACTGGAACGTCAAGCAAGAAGAGGCGTTCAAGATGTTTCACGCGATCCACAACTCGCCGAAGAAGGCTCTCTACATGGGCACGCGTTACAGCGGCCACGGCATCCCCGGGGGGAAGTATTCGCAGACGGTCGACGCCTGGTTCGACCACTACCTGCTCGGCAAGGACAACGGCATCCAGAACCTCGCCGACGTCACGAGCCAAACGTCCGACTACGAGAGTCCCGGAAAATTCATCTCCGGCACCCCCGACGTGATGCCCGTGACGCTGTACGCCCAGGAAACACCGAAGGTGGATCCGGGCGACTACCAGTGGAAGTTGCTGCAGGAGAAGCCCGGCAAGGACACGGGGCTGAAGGACGTTGCGCAGTTCCCCTCGAGTGGGGCGAACACCGAGAGCCACGCTAACCACCATGCTCGCAACAACCACGATTGGTTCTGGTTCGAATCGCCACCGCTCGCGCGCGATACGCGCATCTTCGGCTCCGTGAAGGTCAGGCTGTACGCGTCGATCGCACGGAAATGGATAACGCTCACGCCGACGATCGTCGACGTCGACCCCGCGTGTCACTTCGAGGCGGCCGGGCAGCACACCGGTAACCCTCAGTGTCTCGTGGATCCCGCCCCTCTTCGGAACGTGCAGTCTGTAACCCGCGGCTGGCTCGACACTCGCTACCGGCACGGTCTAGGGAAACAGGTCGACCTCGACCCGACGAAGCCGTTCGACGTAACCGTCGTCGAGAAACCACAGGACTACGTGTTCAAGAAGGGCCACTTGATCGGATTGAACGTCCAGACCGAGATCAACGAGTGGTCCCTGCCGAAGCAGTACGCCGGTTGTGACAGCGCCGACCCGTCGTGCATCTACTTCACGATCGATTGGAAAAACGCCAAAACGCAGGTGATCTTGCCCGTGGTGATGGACAAGATGGGAAACATGGACCTCTTCTCCGGCGCCATGCATCACAACCACCTGTAAAAGGATCGATCCCTTTGAGGAAAACCGTTGCGGCGCTCCTGCTTGCGGCCTCTATGACGCTCGGTGCCCCGAGCGTCCCCGCGCTCGGCGCGTCCGCGGTGCCGTGCAGACAGGGCGCCCTCTCGGTTCTGCGGGGACGGGGCGGCCCCGAGATGGACACGGTCCAGATCAGAACCCTCCACATCGATGCCAAGGCGACGGCGAAGAGCTTCGCTATTGGTCGTTCCGCGAAGGTGGCGGTGACGATCACCAGGCCCGCCGGCGAAGACCCACTCGGTAACGGAGTTCAGGTTCCCTCGCCGACCTTCGTGCCGGCTTCCGACATCTACGTAGGGGTCGGAGTGAATCTCGGAGACGTCTTCCTACCCGCCTTCGGGGTCACGGGCGCCGACGGCAAGGCCGTCATCGACATCAAGTTGAAGGACTATGCGGTACCGACGAAGGCACAAGTGAGCGTGTACGCGTATCACACGGACGTCGACACCGCCTGCATGCGACTCGAGGAGAACGGTTTCAAGAAGTACAAGAACATGTTCACGGTCACGCGTTAACGCGACCGATCCGGTTCAGCTCGCTCACGTAGTGGCGGAGTCGACGTCTTCGTGAAGCGGTTCGACGAGTAGCACGAGTCCCTCGGTTGCTTTGACCTCGACCTTCGAACCCGCAGCGATCCCCATCTCCATCGTGCGAGCGCGCCACAACACGCCCTTCGATAGGACGGTGCCCTCCGGCGCGATGTCGGTCTTCGCCTCTCCGATGGTCCCGACGATCCCTTCCTCATCACTAACGGGTCGTCGCAGCCGCACCCGCAACGCGGCGGTCAATACCGAGAAGAAGAAGACGAGAGTCACGAAAACCGCTGCTGCGATCGTCCAGTTGCCGACCCGAACCTCCGGCGCGCCCGAGAAAAGGATGGCGCCTCCGGCGATCACCGCGACCACGCCGGCCGCGCTCCAAGCTCCCAATCCTGCGATCTGGAGATCGACAACGAAGAACGCGACCGCGGCCGCAATCAGCAACACGCCCAACCAGTTAGTCGGAAGAACCGACAGTCCGTAGAACGCCAGAACCAGAGCGAGAAGTCCGAGGATCGCGGCAAGACCGATCCCCGGGTTGTAGAGCTCGAATATGAGACCGAAGAGCCCGGCCAGAAGGAGGAGGTAGATCGTGCCCGGTCCTGTCACCGCGTGGAGCGTTCGTTGCAGCAGGTTCATCTGCTGGAACCTCACCGACACAGACAGAGCTTGGTTCTCGGCGTCGTAGGTCTCTAGCGTCACCTCGGTTCCATCCCCCGTCGTTACCTTCTGCCCGTCGAGAGACTGCAGAAGCGTTCCGAGCGACGACGCCACCCCGTCGATAGCACCGACCTGCAGTGCCTCCCCCGACTCCATCGCCCGGGAGTTCGACACCGCACTTTCGGCCGTTTCGGGGTCGCGCCCCCGCTTTTGGGCGAGCATGCGCATGAATGCGGCAGCCTCCTCGAGAGCGTCGGCGTCGAGGGCATCGTCGTCCGACAGAGTGATCGGGGTGGCGGGTCCGAGCTGGGTCGCGTCGGCCATGTACACGAGGTTCGCTGCGTAAGCGATGAAAGCGCCGGTCGACGCTGCCCGCGCGCCGCGCGGCGCGATCCACACGACGACGGGAACCTTGGAGCCCACGATCTGTTGGACGATCTCTCGCATCGACACGTCAACGCCGCCTGGGGTGTCTAACTGGATCACCGCAGCCTCGACGCCATCCCGCTCCGCGTCGGCGAGACGGCTCGTCAGATATTCGGCGCTGGGTGGATCGATGAAGCCTTTGATCGAGATGAGATCGAGGGTTTTGGGAGCCGAAGTAGTGGTTTGGGCATCGGCGATCCCTAGGCCTATGCCGCCGAACAGTAATCGACCGACAAGTCCGGTCAGCAGAAAGCGCAAAGCGCGGCGTGAGCCTGGAAGCGTCATGCGGCAATCGTCGCATCGACTCGAGGTTCGCTTCGCCCAGGCTGTGGGTGGGGTAGAACGTCCCGGTGGACATCGACCGTTTCCTCGGCCCGAAGATCCTGATCGTCTCGGGCAAGGGGGGGGTCGGCAAGACGACGATATCGGGGGCCCTGGCCCTCGTCGCGGCCCGTCAAGGTCGCAAGGTGTGCATCGCAGAGGTCGACCGCAAGGGAACCCTCCCGAAACTCTTCGGCGGTGGGTCCGTGTCGTACGACCCGTCCGAGCTCGCTCCTGGGGTGTGGGGCATGAACATCGTCCCCGACGAGGCGCTGGCCGAATACCTCGACATCCAGTACCACATGAAACGCATCGCGAAAGTGTTCTCGAGTACGCACTTCGTCGACTTCATCACTGCCACCGCCCCCGGGTTGAAGGACATCCTCGTCCTGGGAAAGATCTGGTACCTGGAACAAGGCAGAGACAACGGCGGCGAACGCCATGACTTCGACACGATCATCGTCGACGCCCCCGCCGCCGGCCACATGCTTAGTTTCCTGTCGGCCCCTATGGGGTTGTCCGACGCCGTTCAGGTAGGACCCGTCCGTCGCCAAGCCGACTGGATCGCGCAGATGTTGACGGATCCCAAACGCTCCTCCGTACACCTCGTCTCACTGGCCGAGGAGATGCCGGTCACCGAAACCCTCGAGACCGCGGCAGCACTCGAGAAGAAAGTGGGGATCGAGCCGGGGGTCATCTTCGCGAACGCGATCTACCCTTCGCATCTCGGGAAAACAGATCTCGCAACCCTCGAAGAGATCCTCGCCGACGGCGACCCCGAGGAACTGTTCGACCCCGCGAGGAAGGTCGGCCTACAGCTCGATCGCGAGGACCTCGAGGCACTAACGGGCTACGCGCGATTCCTCGAGGCGCGGCGCACGATCCAAACGAAGCATCTGAAGGCATTGCGTAAGGGAGCTGCCTCCCCCGTTGCGGAGCTTCCGTTCCTCTTCTCGGCCGGGCTCAGCTTGCCGGGCATCGAGAAGATCGCCGACGCCATCGAGGAGAACATCAAGGCCTTATGAATCCCATCCAGGAGATCATCGACAAGAAGGAAGTCGTCGTATGCGCGGGGGCCGGCGGGGTGGGAAAGACGACGACCTCTGCCGCGCTGGCACTCAGCGCCGCGATGCAGGGAAAGAAAGCGGTCGTTCTCACGATCGATCCCGCGAGACGCTTGGCGGCGTCGCTCGGGCTGAAGGAGTTGTCGAACGAGCCCACGAAGGTGTCGCCGCGCAAGTTCTCCGCCGCCGGCATCAAGGCCGAGGGCGAGCTGTGGGCGATGATGCTCGACACGAAGTCGACGTTCGACAAAGTCGTTACTCAGTACGCAGGGAGCCGTGAACAGGCCGACAAGATCATCGCCAACCGCTTCTACAGGAACATCGCGGGAACACTTTCGGGCACGCAGGAGTACATGGCGATGGAGAAGTTGTACGAGCTCCACGCCGATGGGGATTTCGACCTCATAGTCATAGACACTCCACCGACGAGGAACGCACTCGACTTCCTGGACGCCCCCAAGCGCATGACGGAATTCCTCGACTCGAAGGTATTGCGGTTCTTCTTGATCCCCTACATGAAGGCCGGAGGCGGTCTCTTCAAAGTCGCGAACATCACCGCGATGACGTTTCTGAAGCTGGTGAAACGAGTCGTCGGAGCAGATGTGTTGCAAGACACCGCCGAGTTCTTCGGGAACCTCGAAGGGATGTACGACGGGTTCAAACAGAGGGCCCTGGACGTTGCACAGCTCCTGCAATCGCAAGCGACGTCATTCATCGTCGTGACCTCACCGGCGGAGGACTCGGTATCGGAAGCTACGTTCTTCAGCACTCGCCTTCACGAATCGGGGCTTCCGTTTGGTGCCCTCGTCGTCAACAGGGTCCACCCTCGCTGGGGTCAGCCGATAGAGGTGAAACCTCGCCAGCTAAGCCGCTTGCAAGCCGGGGACGAGCAGGCCGTGCTGTTGTCGAAACTGCTGGAGATCGAAGAGGCCTTCGGCCAAGTGGTTCGCTGGGAAGACGACAATCTCGACCACCTGGCCAGGAAGATCCCCCGTCATCGCTGGGTTCGAGTTCCATACCTGGAACAAGAAGCGGTCGATTTTCCGGGTCTCGTTGCCATCACCGAGCAACTATTGGCCGGGTAGGATTCGAGGCGTGCTAGGCCCCCGGATCATCGAAGGCATCGTCTTCTTACTGACGATCGGTGCCGGCCTGTTCGCCCTCTACGTGGTGGCGGGCCTCTTTCGCGTGCAACGCTCCGCGATCGGACCGGCTTACCGAGGCGGGGTCGGGCAGTGGTCCTGGGCGGCTCACCGCATCACGGGTGTCGGCGTCGTTGCGTTCCTGTTCGGTCACATCATCGACACCTTCGCGGCCGGGTTCGGCCCGGCGGCCTACGACGACACCATCCGGCTCTACAAGCTGTGGTGGTTCAAGCCCTTCGAGGTGATGCTGATAGGCGCCGTGATCTATCACGCTTTCAACGGGCTCCGGATAATCCTTTTCGACTTCTGGCCCAACCTGGCACTGAAACAGAAAGCTTTCGCCTACGTCGAGTTCATCTTGGTCGCGGCGGCCTTCCTGCCGGCCGCTTTCTTCATGCTCCGGTCCGCTTACGAGTCGTCCCCCTTCGCATGATGGCTGTAAAGACAAGAACTTCCTTCCCGCTTCTCATCGACGAGGTCGCTCGTGCGATCGGTCGTCACGGGATCAAGGTGGGCTCCGCGGAGAACGTCAAGGCAGCCATGCGGGTGGTCCGCGAGGAGAACGTCCGTCGAGTCGTCCAGGTCTACTGGACGGCGTTCCAAGCCGAGATCCCGGGAGAGTCCGTCGGCCTTCATCTCGAGATCGCCCAGCCACGGGTCCACTGGGTTGAGGCGTACGTTTCGCCCACCGCACAGAGCTGG
>JAXDJP010000238.1:0-3955 GCA_034665645.1 Actinomycetota bacterium
TCGCGTCTTTCACGGAGAGCTCTCGCTCCTTCTGTCGCACCTCGCTGACGTCGCGCGCAAGGACGAGGGCGCCGGCCGTTCCTGTTTCGACCAGAAGAGGCATGACCCGCAGAAGGACGTGTGAATCGCCGAGCACCAACTCGCCGTCGAGCAACCGCCTCGAAGCGAGCGCTTGTTTCACCGGAGACTCGCCCAGATGCAGCTCATCGAGCGAATGACCCAGCACGTTCTCTTTGACGCCAAGTCGTCTCAGCGAAGAGAGCGCGTTCGGAGATGCCCACTCGACGAGACCTCGCTCGTTGAGTAGGAACAATCCGTCGCCGACGCGCGGCCACTCACCTTGCGGACGGTCGGGCCAGGGGAACCATCCGCGACAGATCATGGTGGAAACCTGAGCCGCCGCGCCCAGATAAACCTGCTCGAGACGGCCCGGGCGACGCGAGGTCGCGGGGCTCCCCTCTTTCGTGAGAACGGCGATGACATCCTCGCCATACCTCACCGGCACCGCGTCCATCTGGATCGGCAGACCGTCGACGAGTACGGGGTCGTCCTGGGCCCATATCCGGCCCTCCCGCCACGCCCGCTCGACGATCGGCTGCTCGGGCTGGGTTACCTGAGTGCCGACCAGGTCCTGGGGGTAAAGCGTTTGGGACGTGAAAGGCCGGACCTGGGCTGCTATCTCGAACACCTCCTCGCCTTTCACCTTCACGTAAAGGAAGAGGTCCGAGAACGACAGGTCGGCCAGGACCTGCCACGAAGAGCACAAGGTCCGGAGGTGCTCGGCCTCTTGTGCCGAGACATCGGCCACCGAGCGGATACGGTCTGCGAGAGTTGCCACGGTTCAATCGTACGTAGCCGGGAGAGGGGTGAGGGATTGCGCATCGCGATCGTGTCGGATATCCACGGAAACCTGCTGGCGCTCGACGCCGTGATGTCCGACCTCGAGCGCCAGTCCCCCGACCAGATCTGGTGTGGTGGAGATCTTGGTTGGGGCGGGTCGTGGGCGAGTGAATGCATCGCCAGGGTGCGACAAGAGGGATGGGTCACCGTCAAGGGCAACACCGACGTATGGATCGCCGGCGACCCCCAGACGCTCACGTCGGAGGAAGAGCGTCGCATGCACCAAGCGATGGCCGCCCAACACAACATCTCGAAGGACGACGCGGAGTGGCTCGTCAACCTACCGATCGGACACTCGGCCCCCGGATCGTTGCTCCTCGTTCACGGAACGCCGCGTAGCCCGTTCGAGGCTCCGATGCCGAGCGCACCGGCGGCCGAATTCGCTCCCTATCGCGACCAGGCCAAGACGGTCTTCTTCGGACACGTGCACTGCGCCTACTCTCGGCGGCTCTCCGATGGGACGCTCGTGTGCAATACGGGGTCGGTCGGCCTTCCGATGGACGGGGACACCGCGTGCTACTTGATCGTCGATCAGGAGGGAACCGATCTCACGTGGCAGCACCGCCGCGTTGAATTCGACCGCAGGGCGGTCGAAGCTGAAGCTCGCAGAACGGCGGCTCCCCTAGGGCCATGGCTCAGACAGAAGCTCGGTATCGATCCGTGAGTCGCCGGTACAGCGTCGAGGAAGCGAACGAGTTACTTCCCTACCTCGCGCCCGCCCTCGTCGAGCTGCGAGAGAAGTGGGAACTGGCGGAGCGCGCCCAGCAAGCGAGAGCGCGGGCGTCTACATCGAACGGCGGCCCCGCTCGCGGCGAGGACGATGCAGAGGTCCTAGAGCGCGTGGCGGAACTGATGGGCCGGATCCAGAACTGGGGCCTCTACTTAAGGGACGTGCGGACCGGCCTGGTCGATTTTCCGTGGGAGAACGAAGGCGAGGACGCGTTCCTGTGCTGGAGGCTCGGGGAATCGGAGGTGGGTCACTGGCATCCGGCCGGGGAAGGTTTCGGAGGCCGCAGACCCCTCCCGGACTGAGCCCCATCTCGTTCGTATCTACCCGATGTGCGAAAACCGAACTCGGGTGGGCACTGAAAGCCCGACAAGGGTCACCGTCCGTGGAAGCGCGGCGCGCGGCGTTCGGACATCGCCGACATCCCCTCCCTCAGGTCCTCGCTCGCGTAGGCATCGGCCACGGCTCGGGCCGCCGCCGCGACCCGCTCGAGCGAATCATCTCCGGAAAAACGGCGAGCTACGGTTTGAAGAGCGGACTTCGCGCCGCGCACGGAAAGCGGCGCGAGTCTTGCGACCTCTTCTGCGAACGTCGAGGTCTCCGAAGGAAGTCGATCCGCCGGGACCGATCTGGTAGCTAGACCGGCCGCGACGGCCTCCTTACCGGAGTACACGCGCCCCGTCATCAGCACTTCCTTGGCGACCGCGAGGCCGGCCAGAAGAGCGAGCCTTTCGACGTTCTCGAAGTTGACGACGATCCCCAGACGGGTCGAGGGGATGCCTATCTTCGCGTCGTCGGCAACGATCCGGAAGTCGCAGACGGTCGCGAGCTGCAAGCCTCCACCGAGAGCCGCTCCGTGGATCGAGGCGACGACGGGATCCGGATGATCTGCGATCGTCGTAAGCATCTTCTCGAAAGCCGGGAGAAAGTCATGAGCTTCCGGCCCCGCGACGGCCGCGAGATCCGCGCCCGCACAGAACGTCTTCCCCGCTCCTTGGAGGACGACCACCCGCGTTTCTGGTCGAGCGCCGAGACGCTCGAACGCATCGGTCAGCTCATCGCACAGGGCGATCGATAACGCATTACGAGCCTCGGGTCGGTTGATCGTGACGGTAACGACCGGGTCGCCGTCGACTTCGACGAGCGCCACTCGTCAGTCGATCACGGCGATCACGTCGCCTTCTTGGACGACTCCGCCCTCCTGCACCTGTACCTCGGTGACCGTGCCCGACACGGTGGCCTCTACTGGGATCTCCATCTTCATGGACTCGAGGATGCAAAGAGCATCGCCCTCCGACACGGCGTCCCCGGGTTTCACGAGGACCTTCCACACGTTGGCGACCATCTCGGCCAGGATCTCCTCGCTCACGCGCTCGCGCCCTCCTGTTCGCTGCTCCACGATCGGACCGGGTCTCGATCTGGTGGATCCGGCAACGACAACGCAGCCCGCGCCTCGGACGGGCTTGCCACGCTTCGTCCCGATAGCTCTACGAGCGAGGCCGCCGCCTCGACCAGATCGCCGTTCGATGAAGCCATCTCGCCACTTGGGAGATAGAAGTTGTCTTCCAGGCCGATCCTCACGTTTCCACCCAATGACGAAGCTGCGGCGACCAACTCCCACTGCTTGCGACTGATCGCGATGACCTCCCACGAACTCGGCTTCGGAAGGAGGGACGCCATGTGGGCGAGGGTGCGGGCATCGGCGGGCGCGCCACCGAGAACGCCGAGGATCAAGGAGAACTGGATCGGAGTCTGGATCAGTCCCATGTCGATCAATGGGCGGACGTTTCCGATGTGACCGGTGTCGAAGCATTCACACTCCGGCTTGACGCCTGCTTCGTTCATCTGCTCGAGCAAGAAGATGATCTCTCCGAACGGGTTGGCGAATACGAAGTCGAAGACGATGCTCTTACGCTTCGACGAGTACTTCGCATAGTTCATGGAGCCCATGTTCAACGCGCCTAGTTCTGGTTTTAGGGCTGTTATCTGGTGCACCCTCTCGGCGATCGGAACGCCGATCGCGCCCGTCGACAGATTGATCACCAGATCGGGTGCGGCGTCGAGGATCGCCAAAACTATGTCGCGGTACTCCTCGATCCGGAAGCTGGGACGACCGTCCGGATAGCGGGCGTGGATATGCACGACGGATGCCCCCGCATCGCGCGCTCTCTTGGCCTCCGCTGCGTACTCCTCGGGCGTGTACGGGATCGCAGGACACTGGTCGCGGTTCGCCGCGACGCCGCTGAGCGCACAGGTGATAACGCAAGCATCCACGGGCGAAGGCTACCCCGCTACGCGATGCCGTCGAAGAGATCGGACTCCCGCGTG
>JAXDJP010000239.1:0-2747 GCA_034665645.1 Actinomycetota bacterium
TTCCCTTAAGGCGTCGATGAACACTCGAACTCTGAAGCAGGCGTCACGAGCAGCGCTCTTGCTTGCGGCTGTCACAGTTTCCTTCTCGGTGTCCTGCGCGGAGGAGGCGCCGTCACTCCCAAGCGCAGGCGGAGATCCGCCCGAGTTGGCGCGAGTTCCCAAGGGCCACGCCTTGGCGACTTCTGCTCCAGACACTTGGACCAGAGTCCCGATGGCTCCCGGCCAAGAGATTATCGAGGTGATGACAGGAGTAACTAATCGTTCGCGTGAACCGCTGACATTGGAGAGCATCAGGGTAAGGAAGGCGTCAGGGTTCTCCCATCACGGAGAAATCCTAAGCGTGAGGGTGGGTCCGGCCTTCACGGGCGCTCTCTACAGCTTGTCCCCACCAACCATTCGCGACGGAGGCCCATGCTCGAAGGAACGTTTGACTCGCGTCTCCGGCTACGTACTGAAGCCCGGCGATCGAATCATGATTGCGACGCGGTATCGAGCGCGGGCTGAAGGACTGTTCAAAACGACTGCGCGGATGATCCGATACACGGTGGGCGAGCAACTATATGAACAGCTGGACACCTTCGGTTTTCGCGGTGACGTAAGGAGAGGCTGGCGCCGGGAGCTTCTTGCTGGCGAGATGCCCTGCGCACCTACGGCAACCGTCCTTCCTGCTGGACGTTAGGAACATGCTCTTAAAGGGGCCGCTTGCGACCTAGATCTATTCGGAGGGAGCCATCGCCTCGACGGCAGCGATCGTCCCCTCGGCGCCCTTCGGCGAGAACAGCATCAATATCGGCGTGCCCAGGCCGGCATCCCGGAACGAATCCAGTCGCTCCTTGCATGCCTCGGCGGGACCCATGAGAACGAGTGCATCGATGAGTTCGTCCGTCACTGCCTCCAACGCCGCGGCGCGATCACCCGTTCCCCACAGTCTGGCGACGTCCGCCGCTTCCTTCTCGAAACCCTGCGACGAGATGAAGTTGTTGTACGCGGGCACCGCGATGTAAGGCGTGAGTTGCCACCGGGCCAATGGCCGGATGTCCTCGACCGGTTCGTCGGGACAGCACAAGAGTCGCGCAACAACTTCTTTCCCCGGCGCTGCCTTTTGCGCGAGCCGCACCCCCTCTTCGGACGCGAGGAAGAGCGCGATGCCATCGGCCTCGTCGTGCGCAAGCTGCATCATGCGGGGGCCGAGCGCGGCCAGAAAGATGGGGACGGGTGCGGTCGGGGGGGTCTCCAACTTGAACCCCTTCACGCGCAGCGTGTCGCCGTCGAGATGCATCTTGTCGCCGGCGAGAGCTCCCTTCACGACACGCAACGTTTCCGTGACGCGTTGGAGCGGGCGTTCGAACGGGATCCCCATCCAGTGATCGACGATGGTCGGCGACGACGCTCCTATGCCCAGACAGAACCGGCCCCCACTGGCTTGCTGCGCGGCGAGCGCTCCCATGGCGATCAGTGCCGGCGGTCTCGTGTAGGCCGGAACGACCGCGCAACCGATCCGCATGGTTTCGGTTACGACGCCGAGAGCCGTCGCGACGGCGAGCCCGTCGGGACCTGCGGTCTCAGCCGACCAGGCGTCGGTGTACCCGATCGATTCGGCGCGCCTCGCTACATCGCACGACTGACGCACGTCGGTCGGCCAGAACGGAAACGTGAGGCCGAGGCGGGGGCTCATAGGACTTCGACCTTAGTAGGCTCCGTTTCCGATGCCAACCGCCGAACGGCAGCGCTCCAAGCGCTCCGCCCTAACCACACTCGGGATCGCAGCTTGGGGTCTGCTCGCGGTCGCCGTCTACCTGATGCTGTTCGTCGCTCGCGAGTCGTGCGACGAGAGGTGCGCCTCCGGAAAGGGTCCAGACGCATCGGGGGGACCGCTCCAGCGGATCTTCTATTTCCACGTCCCGGCCGCCTGGGTCGCTTACCTCGCCTTCACTGTCGTGTTCATCGCATCGATCGCCTACCTCAAGACGAACGCACGGCGCTGGGACCTATTGGCTCACGCCGGCGCCGAGATCGGGGTCGTCTTCATGAGCATCGTCCTGATCACCGGCCCCATCTGGGCGCACCCGGTCTGGGGGACGTGGTGGCAATGGGACGCACGCCTCACCTCCGCCTTCCTCATGTGGCTGACGTACGTGGGCTATCTGCTCTTGCGGGGCCTGGTGGCCGATCCCTCGAGGGTCGGACGGCTCGCGGCCGTCATCGGGATCGTGGGCCTCATCAACGTGCCGATCGTCCACTTCTCCGTCTATTGGTGGCGGACCCAACACCCATCGGGGCCCAGTCCGGGGGCCCTGGACCGTTCTTCCGGCCTCGGCGCGCCCGAATTGCTAGCTTTCTTCACCGCCCTGGCGGCGTTCACCCTCTTGTTCGCGTGGTTGCTGGCCTTGCGCACCCGTCTCGGGAGGGTGTCCGACGAGGTCGAGTCGCTGGAGCTCTCCGCGGCGAGATCCGAAGCACGGGCGACCGAGGCTCCCCGACCGGGTCTCGCCACGTGAGCAATACGGGATGGCTGGTCGTGGCCTTGTTGATCGTGGCGGTGGCTATCGGGGGGTACGTCTTCTCGGTCGTTGCGCGCACGAAGACGCTCGAAAAGCGGCTGCAGCGACTACGCGAGGGAAGTCACTAACGCACTAGCGCGCAGGGCGCAAAAGCCTGTTTTTTGTGTGCGATTCGGTAGCCCCCGCGCGGCGACGTCAATATAAGATGCAGCCCTGATGAACCCAAAGGAACGTTTCTTCAAGTTC
>JAXDJP010000240.1:0-3811 GCA_034665645.1 Actinomycetota bacterium
TCAGCGGAAGCATCTCCCACTGATCGAGCTCGGGATCGTAGACGGCTCCGCTCTTTTCGCTGTAACCAGCCCCTTCGAAGATCTCCCCCTCGGTGCCCCCCCAGAAGATGGCTCGCGTCCCCGTCCAAACGTGGCTGGCGAGCTGTCGCGGGCTTAGTGGCGATGGAGCCAACGATCGCCACGTCTCCTTCATCGGGTCGTAAGCAGCGCCGTCTCCGAAGGTGGGATTTTCGTCATCCCTGAGCGATGAGCCCCCCCAGACGATTAATTCCTTACCAGTCCAGACAGTCGCCGCATTCACGCGACCTTCAAGGGGCGCGTTCTCGATCTTCGACCACGTGTCGATGGATGGGTCGTAGGCCGAACCACCGGCTGAAAGGCCGTCCGAGTTCACGCCGCCCCAAACCAGAACCTGCGAACCGGTCCAAACGCTCACCGCGCTCGCGCGCCACCCCTCAGGATCCGGTGCGATCTTGCGCCATGAATCGGTCTCTGGATCGTAGGCGGCGCCATCGGCGAAGAATCGGTCCGCATTGCCAGCGTTGCAGCATTCCCCACCGCCTTGGATGATCATTTCGGAGCCGGTCCACTCGGCGATGAATGCGTTTCGCGCTTCTAACGGAGAGGGGGCGATAAGGCGCCATCGATCGGTAATTGGATCGTAGGCAGCTCCGTCGTTAACTGCCCGAGACTCGACACCGCCCCAAACGATCATCTCTTCGCCGCTCCACACTGCGGCGTATCCGTTGCGTGCTTTGAGTGGCGACGTCGCTATTTGTTTCCACGTTCCAGTGGTCGGATCGAAGAGCGCACCTTCCATTGCATTTTTCGGGGTTCCTTCGGGGCCCCCGCTTCCACCCTCGATTACGAGCAACGCGTCTCCTGTCCAGAATGTCTTCACGTCTGAGTGATCGAAGGGATCCAGAGGAGCGGCGGGGATCGCAGCCCATCGCCATCGAGATTCGTCGGGCTGGGCGGGTGCCCACGCGGGGCTGTGGTCGTCCTCCTCTCCGAAGGTCAGTTGTCGCAACCCCGTTCCATCGGCGTGCATCGAATACAGATGGGTTGTCTGGCCGTCCTTTCTGACGAAGGCGATGGTCTGTCCGTCGGGCGACCAAGTGGGGAAATAGCCATCCGCGAGAACTTTCCGATGGGTCCCGTCCGGATTCACCGTTTCGACCTTCAGGTGACCGACGTCGTTGCCCAGTTCGTCGCCCGACGTAAACGCGATGGAGCTTCCATCTGGTGACCATTGAGGATCGGAAGCGATCGTCGAGAGATGCGATTCCCCCGGAAGCGGCTCCGAAGGGATCAGAGTTCGAAGGCTGTTGCCGTCGCGGTCCATAAGGAAGATGCCGTCTCCGCTATGTTCGACCGCAGCGATGGTCGATCCGTCCGGCGACCAATCCGGAGCCATCCCCGCGACCTGTTTGGTGGGAGTGATGGGGACGCCGCCATCGACGGCGATGATGCTGAGGAAGCCGTTGTTGCTGTTGTAGTAAGCGATCTCTTTGCCGTCGGGTGACCAATCGGGCTCCGCTCCTCCTAGCGCGAGCAGCCTGATATCGCTTCCGTCGGAATTCATGAGAAAAAGGCCGCCGGCTTCGTTGTTAGCTTCTCCGAAAAATCCATGGAACGCGATCTGCGTTCCATTTGGTGACCACGCAACTCTCCCGATGGCGTGACCCTCGGAGTCGAGGATCCGGTGCGCGCCGCTTCCGTCCGAGTTCATGACGTAGATCCCGCCGCCCGATCCGTAGCGCTCGAAGGCGATGACACCGAGAGCAGGACCGTCCGAGACCGACGGGGGCATCGATGGCGTCGGTCTCGCGATCACGCCGGCCCCCAAGAACGTCAGACCTCCAACCGCCAGCACCGCGATCGTGGAGAAGGACAAGAAGCTGACTCGTCGCACGCGAGCTCTTCGAACCGTCCTAGGTGAGATTCCCCGCGGTGTCGGGCTTCCCGATGCTTCTTCGCGAAGCATCCTGCGGATGTCTTCGTCGGTCACGACTCCACCTCCTGCTGTTGCAGCCGCAGAGTCCGCACGCCGCGACGAACGAGTTGTCTAAGGGCCGGGGCCGAACACTGAAGGATCTCGGCGGCATCTTGCTCGGAGAGGTCCTCGTAGAAGCGAAGCACCAAGGCTGCGCGCTGCCGGTGGGGGAGCACTTGGAGCCTCGATCGCATGTCAAGGCGCGCGTCTATCTCCCCACCGCTTTCGATCAAGGCGGTGGGGCGCAGCGCGCTGCTGTACGAACGTGATGTACGCAATCGTCGGTGGCGATCGTGCGAGAGGTTGATAACGGTGCGCCTCAGATAAGCAGCGAGGGACTCGGGACGCCTCCGGTTCCGCAGCCGAGCGAAGATCCTGACGAATGCCTCTTGGACGATCTCGTCGGCAGCGTCCCCGTCACCCGTCATCAGATAAGCGAGTTTCAAAGCGCCCGGCCCATGGGTCGAGTACAGCTCGGTCAGTGTTTGCTCTGCCGAGCTCCCCATCGACCCTCCAAAAGTCGCCGCGCTAATGCCGGCCACGAAACCTTCCACGCCCTTATAGACGTGGAGGACGTCACTTAGGTGACGCTAAGTAGGGGCCCTGCGTTGCCTCCTCGGACTTCGGCGACCTAGTTCCCGTTCGTCGCGGGCTTTCGTCCTGCGGCCGGAGGACCCCATTCGCTGAGCTCGGCGAATACGAGCAGGCGCTCGGCCGACGAATGCTTGGGGTTGCAGGTAGTCAAAACCAATTGCGCTCTTCTCGTCGCGGTCGGATTCACGATCTCGGTGGTCTGGTCGTCCACGATCCTGAGTTTCGTGACGACGTACGTGAAGTCACCCCACCACGTCTGGAGCAGGATGTCGTCGCCTTCATCGAGTCGGTCCAGGTTGAGAAACGGAAACGAATGCGTCGTTCGGTGGCCAGAGACGATCATCCGGCCTCGTTCACCGGGCCACACCTCTGGTTGCTCGGTGCATAGCTCGACCGAAAGGGTCGGCCGGCATTCGGGGTAGTGACCGGGTCCCAACGCGAGTTGTTCTTGGTCAACGCCCTCGACGACGATGAAGCCTTTCCCGTCGTGGAGATTGATCGCAGGGATCTTGATCCTGAAGACCGGATCACCTGCGTCGGGAGCGAAGTTGCGAGGTGGTTGCGGCGGGCGGCCGCGGTCGTTAGCGGACGCGTCGAAAGGTCCATGGGCATCGAATTCTTCGCTCAACCGATTCTGAGCGCGGTTCGTGCCGATCCCGGTTCCCCACAACGTCCACACGACGAAGAGAAGGACGCCCATCCCTACCGAGATGAGCAATTTTCCGACGGGCACCAGCACCCGTTTCATCAGTCAAGGATAGGCACGCGACTGCGAAACGTCATGAGGTCTGATCGCCCTCGTCCGCAACCTGGTTTGATTGGCTCCCGCTGTGCGCCTTCCCTTGGCTGGTTCCTCCGGCGAGATCGTCACCTCGGGTTGGGGCCTGTCGGAGCGTAGATCAGATACAGCACTCGGTAACGCGGATGACACGCGGTTGTCAGGATCTTGAACGCTCCCTCCGCGGGCGAGTGATGGAGCTCTGCCTCGACCTCTCCGTACTCAGAGTCCTGCCGTCCGATGCGGAATCCGGCTTCCGGCCACTCGTCGAACACAAAGTGCCGGACTTCGTCGTTGGTGAACCCTGGCGGCCATATGAGGAACGCGCGCCGGTAACCGGAAACCGACATCTCTTCTTCGGAGGCATAGGTGCCTTTAGGGAGAGGAAGGTCTTCAGGTATCCACTCCGGCATCGCGATCCGTTCGGGTTTGCAGACTTCGAA
>JAXDJP010000241.1:0-2749 GCA_034665645.1 Actinomycetota bacterium
TCCCGTGGATCGAGAGCGGAAAGACGAAGTACTTCTTGTTCTTGTCGGGGACGCTCTCGTCGGTAACGCGCACCATGTAGAGAGGTTGCTTCTGACGCTGCGCGGCACCGGTCTCGTTCGCACTGACTGGGATCCCCGCGGACTTGAACTCTGCGCAGCCCTTAGCGTCTCCGGTCGCGAGCTTGCCCGAGCAAGTGAAGTCCTTATCGAGTTGGTAGAACTCGACGAACCGAGGGAACAGCGTTTCTAGGTACGTCATGCCGGTCTGCAGTTCGCTGAACTGCAGGAAGTCCGCGGCGCAGACGATGCCCTTGGCGAACGGCGACCCACCGGGGTTGCAGCCGTGAGGATCGGGAAACACCCGTCCGTAGGCGGTGTACTGAGCGTCCATCGTCGCTACGGGGCTCGACGACGCGCCCGGCACGAACGTGAGCATGAGGATCGTCGCCAGAAGGGCGACCAGGACTCGTCGCATCTCGATTCCTTCCGTCCGCGTTCTTAAAAGCCCCGGGGGGCCGGATGTGGGGATGATTCGCCCCCGCCTCTAGGAACCCTCCAAAACGGGATAAAAGGGCAATTACGCAGGCTCACGCCAGAGGTCGATGGTTCCAGTCGAGTTCGGCAACCGGGGTTGCCGATCGGACCGGGCCTCGGGTTGCGAGAGGGCCGGCGTACCTGGCTACGAGGTGAACGATGCGGTCCTCGATCTCTGCGGCGGTCGACTTGGGCATCCCACGCGACATGATCGAGAACTCCGCCCACGTTCCGGATCTCTCGAGCGTGACCCATCCGGAAAGGGCCGAGATGTTTTCGAGCGTGCCGGTCTTCGCTCTGATGTGCGCGCGTGCGTAGCGATCTTCAAGCGTGCCCTCGCCGTACGCGGGAAGCGTGCTCCTCAAGGTCCTTTTCCACTCCGGGTCGCTCGCGTCCAGCAGTTTGACGATCCCGGAAGGTGCGACGCGATTGTCGTACGACAACCCGGATGAATCATTCGAGGTGAGCGTGACACCGCGACTTTCGGCGAATCGGGCGATAGCGCGCGCACCTTTGGCGATCGAGCCCCATCCGGAGCCCGCGGCAACTGCGAGTCGTTTTCCCAAGACCTCCGCAAAGAAATTCGAAGAGTTGCGGTTCATGAATCGCATCAACTTAGCGAGAGGTTTCGATCTGACTTCGGCAACGACGATCTTGCTCGGGGGGGGACGTCCCACTTGCGGTGCGCCGCCCACGGTGACGCCCAGCGACCTCAATTTCTTCGTTAGCCAGCGCGCCGCGCGCCGTTCGGGATCGACGATATGACGCCCGTGGTGCTGATTCCCATTGAAGGTCAGCGAGGTCGGTATCGCGACCTCTTCGGCGGGAAACGTCGGCTCCCACCCCGGAGCCCACCAATCTCTTTGGAAATATCCGGTCCCGCCGACGATCGATCCCTGCACGTGCTTTATCCCTCCAGCCTTGATGCGACGAGCGAGGGCACCGAGGCGGGTCGCGCCGAACCCCGACAGAGCCTCGGCGTAGTTGCCTCCGCTCGTCAGCGTCGGATCGCCGTGACCCAAGATCCAGAGGTTCCCTGGAACGACGCCGCCGGCGGTTGACCTCACTGCGGCCGACGTCTCGAAGCGGAAGTCACCGCCGACCCGATCTAGTAACGCCATCGAGAGAAGCAGCTTCTCGTTCGAGGCCGGAGTCTTCTTCCTTCGTTCGCGATGCGAATAGAGAGCGGCGCCTTCATGCATCACGGAGATCCCGATGTGTCGACCGCTGACGATCTTGTCGATCCGTTTCTTCCACCAGGCTTCCGCCGCGGCGGGCCCTGCGCACGTAACGACTATCGAGACCGCTACGAGAAAGGTGAGCAACCGCCGGACGGAGCGCGTCCTTCGGTTGGGAGTGTGCCGCGTCAAAGGCTGTGGCGGGCGGGCGTTCCTTGCACGCCGCGACGTTACCTCTTGCGTGGAATGGAGCGGTTACTCGTCCTCGTCGAAGAGGGTCGGGTCGGTCGGGAAGAACGACAGTTGGCTGGGGCTAACCCGGCCCCGAGGTCGATCGATCGCGAGGGCCAAGCGGTGATAGCCCTGCTCTCTGGCGAGCTGCACGGCGCGCTTCTTCGCCCGCTCCTCTTCGTTCTGCAGCTTTCTCTCGGCCTCCCTGATGGCTTCGTCGACCAGAAGTTCCCATTCAGGCAATCTCGCTTGCTCCATTCAGCCACCCTCCCCGTGGGCCCAGCATCGGCGCCCGCCCAGGGGCCCGATCGACCTTGTTAGTCCGTGCCCGGCGCGGTGGCCGGGGAGTGGAGTATGGGGCACCGGAGGAGCGAACCTCCGGATTTGAGCCATCGATGGTGCATAGGTCGCAGGTCGCTTGTAACTTAGGTCCCACGCGCAAAAGGGAAAGGGTGTGCTTCATGAGATCCACCGCCATGCGGGTCCTGCTTCTGGCCATGATCGTCTCGGTCGTAGCGTTGCCGGCGCCCTCGCTGGGCGGGGCCGTGAGGGTCAAGGCGACGGCCGATAAAACTTGGAATCCTGCCTTCAAGTCCGTTCCCAAGGGCACCAAGGTGATCTGGAAGAACCCCACGGGGACCAAGCACACGGTCACCTCGTACAGCTCCAACTGGAGCAAGGACACCACCATCAAGGCGGGCGAGAGAACCTCGAAGATCTTTCGCTCGAAAGGAGCGTTCTACTACCGCTGCAAGATCCACTCCTCGCTCGATGCGGAGGGGACCTGCGCCGGGATGTGTGGGCAT
>JAXDJP010000242.1:0-7898 GCA_034665645.1 Actinomycetota bacterium
CACTCGGTTCACGAGCCGACGCACCTGCTTGGGCTCCGAGGTGACGTCGAATCCGAACACCCGTGCGCTGCCTCCATCCGGGATCAGGAGCGTCGACAGGATCCGGATGAGTGTGGATTTCCCGGACCCGTTGGGCCCGAGGATCGCCACGCACTCGCCGCGCGGGAGCGTGAAGGACACGTCCCGGAGTGCGGCCTTGGGGCCCTTTTTCTTACTCCGGAGCTTCTTGTGGCCGAATTCTTTGCGCAACATGTGGACCTCGACCGCGGATACGCCCGCAGGGATCTGTTGCGCTTGGGGTACGAACTGCTGGTCTAAAGACAATGTTCCTCCGAGATTCCAAGAAGTGGGTGGGCGCGAACGTAGTGGCGCCGGTGGAGCCCGTGCCGGTCGAGCCGGGGGTCAGACGGAGGAACGCATCGGGGACACGATACCGGAATCGATCGTGCCTGTCTTGGAGTTTTGGTCATCCCCCTACCCATAACGGACGAGCTAGAGGAAACTGGCCACTCAGCGGGAATCAAGAGGGTGCCATGAACGACAGATCGACCAAATACGACGATCTCTGGATCGAAAAAGACGTCCGGGATGAGGTGATCGTCCTGCCCGACGTCGAGGAACTTCGACGCGAGCAGGCTCGAGCCGAAGCCGCAACCAGGGCCGCGGCCTCGGACGCGCCTCACGCGGCGCGTATCGCTCTCTTCCTTCTCATCGGGGTCTGCGTGCTGAACAGTGTGGACGCCATCTTGACGAGCCTCGTCGTCGGCAACGGGTTGGCGACGGAATGGAATCCGGTCGTCACCTCGATGGGGCTGTTGCCGAAGCTGCTGCTCGTCCCGATAGCGGCCGAGATCGTCTACCTACTCAAACCGAAGGCTCTGTGGGTGCCGTTCGTCGCCCTCTCGCTCGTGGTCGCCTACACGGCGCTCGGTTTCTTCCTCTCGGTCTGACGGGGCCGGCCTGCCACAGGGTCCCCCGACCTGCTAGAGTGTCCCGCAGCCATGAGGGCCTAGTTCCTCGCGCACCTCTGGCGTTACCCAGTATCTCGGGCCGATGTTCCTGGCCCGGGAACCATTCGGGAAGGGAAAAAAGCAGCGCGTATGGCATTACTTAAAGAAGAGAAGGAGCGGATCATCTCCGAGAACGCTCGCGGAGATGCTGACACGGGTTCTCCCGAGGTCCAGGTAGCCCTTCTTACCAGGCGCATCGCCGACCTGACCGAGCATTCCAAGACCCATCCCAAAGACCACCACTCGCGGCGCGGGCTGCTCCTCCTTGTGGGGCGCAGAAGGCGTCTGCTCGAGTACTTGAAGCGTGAGGACATCGAACGGTATCGAAGCCTCATCGCGAAGCTCGGCCTGCGCCGATAGCTTCCCGAGGAAGGAGCCGCCCAACCCGTATCTAGCAGTAGTAGGGGAGAGCCGGCTCGCTAACGCCGGTTATCAGTTGCAAGCTCGTCCGCGAGAGCGGGCGGTCTTACCACTGACAATCGGCCCGGCTGGCCCTCCTCGCAAGTCTTTTAGAGAGCCCGCGCCCGAAGCGCGTGGCCAAGCAATAGGAGGAAACATATGAAGCCAGAGCCGAAGATCGTCGAACGAAAGATCGGCGGACAGGTTCTACGTTTTGAAGCAGGACGCGTCGCGTCACTCGCAAGCGGTGCGGTGATCGCCAGTCATGGCGACACGACCGTTCTAGCAACGGCAACGTCGGCGGCCCCCAGGGGTGCGGCCGATTTCTTCCCGCTCACGGTCGACATCGAAGAGCGGATGTACGCAGCAGGCAAGATCCCCGGTGGATTCTTCCGACGCGAGGGGAAGGCGTCGACCAATGCCACGCTTCTCGCTCGGCTGATCGACCGACCGATGAGGCCCTCGTTCCCGGACGGGTTCCGTAACGAGGTCCACGTCGTCGCAACGATCTTGTCGGTCGACGAGGACAACCCTTACGACATCATCTCCGTGAACGCCGCGTCTGCGGCGCTCTCGATCTCGAACCTTCCGTTCGACGGGCCCGTCGGTTGCGTTCGCATGGCGCACATCAACGGTGACTGGGTCATCAACCCGACCCACGACGACCTCGAGGGAGCAACGATCGAGCTAGTCGTTGCCGGTAGTCAGAACGACCGCGGCGAGGTCGACATCATGATGATCGAAGCGAACGGTTCGGAGTTCTTGTTCGACCTGGTGGAGGACGGAGCACGCAAGCCCGATGAGGAGCTTCTCGCCGACGGCATCGAAGCATCGAAGGCTCCCATCGCCGAGTCGATCGCTCTGCAGAACGAGTTGGTCGCGCTCGCAGGCAAGCCGAAGGCGGAGATCGGCGAGGGAACCGAGTTCCCGCTGATCGAGGATTATCCCCAGGAGATCTTCGACCGCGTCAAGGCCGAGGCCGAGGGCGCAGTCGCCGAGGCGATCCGGATCACGACCAAGCCCGAGAGGCGCGCTCGTGAAAAGGACATCGCTAAGGACGTGGTTTCCAAGCTCGCCGCCGATCAGCCTGAGCTGGAGCCCGTCATCAAGGCTGCGCTTCGCTCACTGACCAAGAAGCTGGTCCGTGCGCGCATCATCGAGGAGAACGTTCGCCTCGACGGACGGCGCACCGACGAGGTTCGTCCCATCTGGGTCGAGACCGGCCCCATCCCGCGCGTCCATGGTTCGGCCATCTTCACGAGAGGCGAGACCCAAGCGCTCACCATCGCAACCCTCGGGATGCAGCGGATGGAGCAGATGATCGACGACCTGTCACTCGTGGATCGCAAACGCTACATGCACCATTACAACTTCCCGCCTTACTCCGTCGGAGAGGCAGGGTTCATGCGCGGTCCGAAGCGTCGCGACATCGGGCACGGGGCACTCGCGGAGAAGGCGATCCTTCCCGTTATCCCTTCGCCCGAGGACTTCCCCTACGCGCTGCGCGTGGTTACCGAGATCCTGGCATCGAACGGTTCTACCTCGATGGCCAGCGTGTGCGGTTCCTCGCTGGCGTTGATGGATGCCGGAGTTCCGCTGCGTGGCGGTAAGCACGTCGGCGGTGTCGCCATGGGCCTGATCAATGAGGGCGACAAGTTCGTACCCTTGACCGACATCCTCGGAGACGAGGACGCGTTTGGGGACATGGACTTCAAGGTCGCGGGTACCGAGGACATGGTGACGGCCCTCCAGCTGGACACCAAGATCTCGGGCGTCCCGGCAGACGTCCTTCGCGAAGCGCTCATGGCTGCGAAGAAGGCTCGTCTCCACATCATCGGCGAGATGAACAAGGAACTGGCTGCACCGAGGGAACAGCTTGCCGAGTTGGCACCGCGCGTGCTTGCTCTGAAGGTGCCCGTCGACAAGATCGGCGAGGTCATCGGGCCCAAGGGCAAGAACATCAACATGATCACGTCGACGACCGGCGTCGAGATCGACATCGACGACGACGGCACGATCCGCATCGGTTCCGCCGATCAGGCTTCCGCGGAGGCGGCGGCCAAGCTCGTCGAGGAGATCGCCAACCCGCGTATCCCCGAGGTCGGCGAGCGGATCCTGGGCACAGTGGTGAAGCCGATGGCGTTCGGAGCCTTCGTGAACATCGCTCCGGGACGCGACGGTTTGGTTCACATCTCCAAACTGGGCGAGGGCCGGATCGAGCGGGTCGAGGACGTCGTGAACGTCGGTGATCAGATCGAGGTTGAGATCACCGATCTCGACCGCCAAGGCAAGATCTCGCTTACACCCGTCGCCTGGCTGGACCGGCAAGTGGCTCAGGGCAAGACCCTCGAGGAGGCACGCGAGGCGTCCAAGAGCTCCGGCGGCGGCGCACGTCGCGACGACCGCGGAGGTCGTGGAGGCCGCGACGGACGCGATCGTGATCGAGGCCGCGACCGTGATCGCGGTCCCCGAGGAGACTCGGGCGGACCCAGGCGCGAGCGTGCCCCCCGGCGCGACGAAAGCTGAGCGGGCTCATTAGATGAAGTTCCAACGTACGACGCTCGACTCGGGCGTCACCGTGGTCACCGAGCGGATGCAAGAGGTCCGCTCGGTGACCGTAGGTTTCTGGTTCGACGTGGGCTCGCGCGACGAGCCCGACGCTCTCGCGGGGACTTCTCACTTCCTCGAGCACCTTTTGTTCAAAGGAACGCCGACGCGTTCCGCGAAGGACATCGCCAATGCATTCGATGCCGTTGGTGGAGATGTGAATGCCTTCACGGGCAAGGAATACACGTGCTACTACTCGCGTGTCATCGACGAGAACCTTCCGATGGCACTCGACGTGTTGTCGGACATGATCACGAACTCCACGATCGATGCGGAAGAGCTCGAGTCCGAGCGCAAGGTGATCCTCGAAGAGATAGCGATGCACGACGACGCTCCGGACGAGCTCGTTCACGACTTGTTCTTTCGGTCGATGTTCGAGGGGCACCCCTTGGGGCGTCCGGTACTCGGGTACAACGAGACGATCGGCAAAGTGACGCGGGACCAGGTCGCCGAGTACTGGCGAGACAGGTACTCGGCTCCCAACCTCGTTGTGGCCGCGGCCGGGAACGTCGATCACGATGAACTGACCGAAAGAGTGGGCCAGCTTTTCTCGGACCGCAGCGGACACAAGACCTTGAGGGCCGGGAACTCCCCGACGCCCAACGGTGGCGTCAACGTTCACCGGCGCCCGACCGAACAGGCACATATCGTTCTGGGGTCGCCGGGCATCCACCGTTCGCACGAAGATCGGCACGCGCTTGCGCTGCTCGATACCGTGCTCGGTGGCGGGATGTCTTCTCGTCTCTTCCAAGAGGTGCGCGAGAAGAGAGGTCTCGCTTACTCGGTCTACTCGTACCGGTCGCTGTTCGCGGACACCGGCACCTTCGCCGTATATGTCGGGACGACCCCGCAGAACGCGGAAACCGTTCTCGACCTGGTGCAGGAAGAGATCGCTTCCATCCGCAGCAACGGGATAACTGCCGCCGAGTTGGAGAGGGCGAAAGGACACCTCAAGGGTTCCTTGGTCCTTTCGTCCGAGGATCCGGGGAGTCGTATGAATCGGATCGGCAAACAGCAGGTCACGAACGGCGAGATCGTTTCCATCGACGAGTTGATCGCCAAGGTCGACGCTCTGGACATGGACGACATGCTCCGCGTGTCGGAGCTGGTTTTCGGCACCGGCCCCCTTCGCGTCACCGTGGTCGGTCCCTTCGATGAGGATGCCTTCGACCGCTACGCCGCGTAAGGTGCCTCGTCCAACGAACACCTTGCGGCTTCCTCACAAACGTCATTGGACGAAGCGCTGATGATCAAGGTAGGTGTCATCGGAGCCGAGGGCCGCATGGGCTCAGAGGTGTGCCGCGCCGTTGAGGCCGACCCGGACCTTGACCTTGTTGCTCGGGTGGGACGTTCCGACGATCTGACGACGCTCGGTTCGAGCGGTTGCGAGGTGGCGGTTGAGTTCACCGAACCCGCCTCCGTCAAGGCAAATACGCTGTCGTGCCTCACTCAAGGCATACACGTCGTCGTCGGAGCGACGGGGTTGACCGACCCCGACCTGCAAGAGATAGAGGCCGCGGCGAGAGAGCATGGAGTCAGCGCATTCATCGCTCCCAACTTCGCTCTCGGAGCGGTCCTGATGATGAGGTTCGCGGCCGAGGCTGCGCGCCACTTCCGAAGCGCGGAGATCATCGAGCGGCATCACGAGCGGAAGTTGGACGCGCCGTCGGGAACCGCCAAGCGAACGGCTTCTTTGATGGAGGAAAGCGGTTTCGATGGGGATGTTCCGATCCACTCCGTCCGTCTGCCCGGGCTTGTTGCGCATCAAGAGGTCGTGTTCGGGGCCCCAGGGGAGACCTTGACGATCAAGCACGATTCGATAGATCGCACCTCGTTCATGCCCGGCGTCGTTCTTGCCATCAAGAAAGTGAGCGCGCTTCCACCTCTGACGGTGGGACTAGAGCATCTCTTGCACGGATGAGGACCTGCGTCGCCGCGTGCTTCGCCGCACTTCTCGCATTGACGTCTTGCGCGGCGGGCGGCGAGGAACTGACCTCATCGGGCAAGGGCTACCCGCGACCGACGATCGAGTTCCCCGCCGTTACGGCACCGGGCTCCGAGCAGAAGGCTGTTTTGACGATCGAGAACCCGGGTCCCGGCGATATCCCCGTGTTGCTCGTGACTTTCGTTATGGCGGCTCCCGCGTCTCCCGGTCAAGGGTTCCCGGTGCCGATCGTTAATGGGGGACCTGGTGGGAAGGATCCGAACGTCGTTTCGATCGACCCGGAACCAGACGCCGTTGACGCCCGAGGCGTCAACTATCGTTTTGGCGCCCTTCCCGAGGGCGAAACGACGTCGATCACATTCACCTTGCGGGTTCCCAAGGAAGCCGGTCCGGCCGGAAACGCGATCACCGTTTCGGATGGATCCGAGGTCGAGCGGGCTCGTGGGGTCCGCCTGCAAACGAACGTCGAGGGGTAGCGTGGGCGACGGCAGCGAAAAACTAGGACCCGTTCACCTCGGGTGCGGAGGAAGATGATGAAAGAGGCGCGTTACGGCCGGGTGATAACGGCCATGGTCACTCCATTCGAGAGAGATGGATCGTTAGATCTCAAGGGCGCTCGTTCGCTTGCCGGTTATCTGGCGGACAACGGCTCCGAGGGGATCGTCATCGCGGGGACGACGGGAGAGTCGCCGACCCTCACGCATCGCGAGAAGCTCCTGCTCTTCGACGCCGTCCTGCAGGAAGTCGGCGATCGGGTGCACATCATCGCGGGCACCGGTTCCTTCGACACCGCGGAATCGATCGAACTGACGAAAGAGGCCGCCGGCATCGGGGTGCACGCGTGTCTGATCGTGACACCGTATTACTCGAAGCCTCCACAGAACGGACTTCTGGCGCACTTCCGCGCGATCGCCGACGCATCCGAGGTTCCGACGATCATCTACGACATCCCGGGCCGGACGGCGCGCCGCGTAGAGCGACCCACGATGGTTGCGCTGGCCGAGCACGAGAGGATCGTTGCGGTCAAAGAGGCCGTTGGAGACGCGACGGAAACCGTGAAGCTCCGGGCGGATCTGGACGCGGCCGGACGCGACGACTTCGAGATCTACTCGGGGGACGATGTCTTGCTATTGCCGCACCTGGCCGCCGGCGCGATCGGTGTCGTGTCGGTCTGCTCCCACCTCGTGGGACCGCAACTCCGCGAGTTGTTCGATCTGTGGAGCGGGGGAGACAGCGACGGCGCGACCCAGTTGTTCGTGAAACTCACACCTTTGATGAACGTGATCATGGGCGTCACCGCCAGTCCGATCCCCGTGAAGGCAGCACTTGACATGTTGGGTCTCGAGGTAGGGGAGCCGCGCCTTCCGTTGGTTCCGCCCACATCGGAGGAGTCCGCCACGATCCGCTCTGCGCTCGAGGCGGCCGGCCTGTTGTGATCGACGCTGTGAACGGCACGACGCGCGTCATTTTCTTGGGCGGGGTCGGTGAAGTCGGCCGCAACATGACGGCCATCGAGTCCGAGGGCAAGATCCTCGTGATCGACGCGGGTCTTTCGTTCCCGAACGAAGAGATGCTCGGCGTCGACCTGGTCCTTCCCGACTTCTCTTACGTGCGAGAGCGCGCCGAAGACTGCGTCGGGGTCGTTCTTACCCACGGGCACGAGGACCACGTGGGGGCTCTCTCTTGGTTCCTGAAAGAGGTGGACGTTCCGGTGTTCGGGACACCTCTCACCCTCGGTTTCGCGCGCAAGCGGCTCGATGAGTCGGGCGTGAAGGCGGAGTTCAACGAGATCTCCGCCCCGGGATCGCGTCGTATCGGGCCTTTCGAGTGCAGCTTTATCCCGGTCTCTCACTCGATCCCGGATTCGATATCGGTGGCCGTAGATACAGCCGGCGGTCGCATCTTGCATACGAGTGACTTCAAGCTCGATCCCACTC
>JAXDJP010000243.1:0-4181 GCA_034665645.1 Actinomycetota bacterium
ACGCGGAAGAACGCCTGGAAGTCTCCGAAGGGAGCTCGCATCAAGGTTGCCGCGGCGGCCCCCATCATCGGTTGGACGGACCTCGTCGACGCGCTCCTCCCGAACGGCCTGATCCACAACGACAACATGCCACCCACCTCGTTGGACGATCGGATGGCTGAACCCACCGGAGTCTTGAAACAGTCTTTCGTCGACGCCTTCTTCTTCCTCATGGGGAACACGACATCCGAACAATTCGTGCGGCCCGGCTACCTTTCTGCCTGGTACACGAGGGTCCACGGGAACGAGCCCTATACCGACCCGGTTGCCCAGGACGCGATCCACAGTCTGTTAAGCAAGAGGTCGGCGTACTACCTGCCGACTCCTACTTTCCACACGCCGATCTTTGCCGCGCAGGGCTTCACCGATGAGATATTTCCTGCACGCCAGGCCGAACAGATGTACGCACGCTTGAAGAGTGAAGACCCCTCTTATCCGATCAGGCTTTACGTGGGGGACTGGGGGCATCCTCGCTCGGAGGCGGACGACGGCGAAACCCACTACCTGGCGAACGCCGTCATGAAGTGGCTGAACCACTACGTGAAAGGTGCCGGCAGCACCCCCGCATCGAGGATCGACGCTCGCACCGCGGTGTGCGGCGACGCGATCGGCGATCTCTACCGTGCCGACACGTGGGCAGATCTTTCTTCCGGCAGCATGCCTCTCACTTTGGCGGGTCCCCAGGATCTTTCTACTTCGGCCGACGATCCGCATCGCGCAACGATCGACCCGGTGAACTCGTCGGTTATCGATCGCTCTTCGTGCCGCACAACCAACACGGCCGTCGCTACGGGAAACGTGGCGACGACAAGCGACGCACTCGCGACCCCGTTCACGATGCTCGGCTATCCGACCGTTGAGATGACCGCGGTGCCATCAGCAGCCGACATGTACGTTGCGGCCCATCTGTGGGACGTAGCGGCCGACGGCACCACGCAGACGCTCGTCGACCGCGGTGTGTTCCGCCTCGGGGCGGCCTCGTCGCAACTGGTGCGCTTCAATCTCAACGGGAACGGCTGGACCTTCGACACGGGACACAAGATCAAGCTCGAGCTGACGGCGGTGGACTCACCTACGTTCAAAGCGTCCGCGGCGACCGGGACCGTCTCGATCTCCGGCGTCACGGCCACGGTCCCCCAGGCGGCGGCCTCGAAACTCGTTCAGTAAGGAGCTACGCAGCGCCCGGTGGTGGCTAGTCTGGAGGGATGCCCGCTACAGGTGTGATCGCGGCCGTCGCAGCCTTGCTGTCGTGGGGCTTCGTCGAGATATTCGGGGGTTTCTACCCGACGCGTCATACCTGGTGGATCCTTCGCCGCACTCGCGGTCGCGACGCGCTCCGTAGGACGCGGGAGCGGTTCGAGGAGGTAGCGGCTCTCAAGGCGCCGCGCGTCCTCGTAACCGTGATCCTCTGCCTCCTCATCGTCTGGGTCGCATCGGCGTCGTTGCTGGATAAACGCTGGTACGAGGTCGTCGCCGACGCGGCCCCGTCTCTGGTCGTGATGCTCGCGGTGCAACGCGTCCCTCCTGCGCTGCGCACGATCGCCGAGCGCATGAAGAAGTACGAGCGCGAGGCAGGAGATGACCCGGACGCCCCGTACGACGGCGACGGCGGTGCGATCGCGATCGAACTGTGAGAGGGATCGATAACGCCAAGCTTTATCTCGTTGCGCGGGCGGAAGTGGGCCGGTGGAAACTCGCGGACCTGGTGCCCGACCTCGCAGCGGCCGGCGTTGAAGTCATCCAATTGCGCGAGAAAGACATGGAGGTCGGAGACCTCCTCCGGGTGACGCCCCCAGTGTTGGAAGCCTGTCGTTCCGCAGGGATCCCCTTCATCTTGAACGACCGTCCCGACGTCGCCCTGGCGCTGGGGGCAGACGGGGTTCACGTCGGGCAGAACGATCTGCCACCGAAAGCAACGCGCCGGGTCGTGGGCGACAAGGCGATCCTGGGACTGTCGACGCACCGCGAGTCGGAGGTGACAGCGGCCGAAGGTGAACCGATCGATTACTTCGCGGTGGGGCCCGTCTACGAGACGCCCACCAAGCTCGGACGACCGGCGGCCGGGATCGACCTGGTCAGGTTCGCGGCTTCGAGAGCGCGGCTCCCGTGGTTCGCGATCGGCGGTATCGATGCGTCGAACCTCCCCGAGGTCTTGGGGGCCGGCGCTACCCGCATCGTGGTCGTTCGTGCGATAACCGAAGCAGACGATCCCGCTGCGGCCGCAGGTCGCCTACGCAGGCTTCTCGACGAGTCCTAGCCCGCCGCCCTTTAGTCTGCCTCGATGCCCAAGCCGCGACTCAACTGGCTCCTCGTCTTCGTTCCGATCGCATTCGTTCTCGAACTGGTGTCGGCCGAACCGGTGGCGATCTTCGCCGTTGCAGCCCTCGGGATCCTTCCCTTAGCGGGTCTCATCGGTCACGCCACCGAGGATCTCGCGATCCGTTCGGGACCGAAGGTCGGCGGGCTGTTGAACGCGACGTTCGGGAACGTGACGGAGCTGATCATCTCGTTCTTCCTCATATTGAAAGGCGAGATCGAAGTAGTTAAGGCCTCGATCACGGGTTCGATTATCGGCAACATCCTCTTGGTGCTCGGCCTCGCCTTTGTCGTTGGTGGCTGGAACCGCAAAGAACAGACTTTCAACCGCGCCGCCGCGGGACTTCATTCGTCGTCACTGTTGATCGCGGTGGTGGGGCTGCTCATGCCGGCCTTGTTCCACTTCACGCCGGAGTCGACACGTTTCCGAACCGAGGCCGTTTCGGTCGGGGTGGCGATCGTTCTGATGGCCGTCTACGGACTCAGTTTGCTGTTCACGTTCAAGACTCACGCCTCTCTGTTCGGGTCAACGGAGGATCAAGGCGATCCGAAGTGGTCGCGCAACCGCGCGATCGGGATGCTGTTCGGAGCGACGGTTTTCGTCGCGGTTCTGTCTGAGTTCCTCGTCGGTGCCCTCGAGCCGACCGTCGAGAGTCTCGGCGTGTCGAAACTCTTCGTGGGGCTCATCATCGTTCCGATAGTCGGCAACGCGGCGGAGCACTCTTCGGCGGTGTTGCTCGCGGCGCGCGACAAGATGGATGTCGCGATCGAGATAGCGATCGGGTCTTCAACCCAGATAGCGCTCTTCGTGGCTCCGGTGTTGGTGTTCCTGTCGCTCATCTTCGGCCACCCCCTCAATCTCATCTTCACGGGATTCGAGATCGGAGCCGTGGCGGTCTCCTCGGCGGTCCTCGGGTTCATCGTGTTGGATGGCCGATCCAACTGGTTCGAGGGAGCTCAGATGATGGCTGCGTACTCGATCATGGCCTTGTCCTTCTTCTTCCTGTAGGTCGTCCCTTACGATTCAACGAAACTTTCTATCTAGGAGGATCCTTGCCTCGCGCCATCGATTTCCACGTGCACGCCTCCACCACCGAATGGCTGAACGGCTCCATCGGCCCGATGCTCGAGGTCACCGCGAAGTACTTCCGCAGTGAAGTGCGCGTTCGAACGATCGAGGACATGGCGGCCGAGTACAAAGAGTGGGATCTGCTGGGCGTGCTCCTCGGGTGGGATGCCGAGACGGCGACCGGGCTCCCGCCGCTGACGAACGACATGGTTCACGAGATCTGCACCGCCTACCCGGAGCAGTTCATCGGATTCGCCGGGGTTGACCCGCACAAACCGAACGCCGTCGAGGAACTAGACCGAGCGGTTACGGAACTCGGGATGAAGGGATTGAAGATCCACCCTCAGGTCCAAGCGTTCTACCCGAACGATCCTAAGTTCACGCCGTTGTGGGAGAAGTGCGAAGAGCACCGCCTGCCGATAGTCGTGCATGTGGGACAGACGGGACTCGGCGCCGGCGTGCCGGGCGGATCCGGCATCGCCTTCGACTACGGACGCCCGATGCTTATGGACATGGTCGCGGCCCGCCATCCGGGTCTCACCGTCGTCATGGCGCACTTCGGTTATCCGTGGCATCTAGAGGTGTTGGCGAGCGCGATGCACAAGACGAACGTGTGGGTCGACCTATCCGGATGGCGTCCGAAGTACATCCCCGAAGAGGTAAAGAGAGATTGCCGCGGCCGCCTGAACGAGAGGTTCGTGTGGGGGAGCGACTATCCGATGCTCGACCCCGGCCGGATCCTCGATGAGTTCGCCGA
>JAXDJP010000244.1:0-3122 GCA_034665645.1 Actinomycetota bacterium
CGAGCGGGGAGAGGATGCGGAACCCTTCTTCGTCCGGATGAAGTTGCATGTCCGACAGATCCGACGTTGCACGCACTACGTCGCGCACCTCACTCCACACCTCCGGACCCTGCTCGATCAGCCGGACGACGGAAAGAAGGAACCGTCCTTCGCCGACGGTGAGGCGGGTCCCGGTTACCTCATCCCAGGCGCGGATCAGATCGATCGGAGGTCCGTCTCCTACCGCGACCGCGACGCGAGGTTGGAAGCCTCCCTCTCGAGAGGCATACCGGTAGATCCGCACGCGTTATTCGTCGAGCAGGCCCATGCCGCGGGCCCATGAGGTTTCGTACTCGGTGATGACGACCGCTTCAGCTTCCGACGACGCGACAAGTGGTTTCTCGGTCTCGACCATCACTGCGATCTCGTCGGTGCGCGTCTTGGACTTCGACGCTTCGATCGCAGCCGGCTGGGGGCCGTGATGCACGCCTTGAGGGTGGAGCGTCATGTATCCCTCGCCGATCCCGGCCCTCGAGAAGTAGTCACCGGAGTGATAGAAGAGCACCTCGTCCGCGTCGATGTTTGCGTGATAGAAGGGCACCTTCAGTACCTGGGGATCCTCCTCCAGCGGCCGCGGCACGAACGAGCAAATCACGAACCCCTGGTTCTCGAAGGTGCAATGCGCCGACGGGGGCATGTGATAGCTCGGGGAATAGACCGGGCGGTGTTGCAGCACGTTCAACTTCACCGGAGACAAGTCGCCCTGCCATCCCACGACATCGAGCGGGTGCCACGCGAACCACAGTGAAGTGAACTCTCCATCGCGCTTGACGCGTACTTCGAACTCGCCGGCCTCGTCATGCGGGTCGGGCTCGGGCACCACGAGCACGCCGGGATCGAACTGCGCGTGACGTCCCATCAAGCCGCGATCTGGGATCCCGTACTCGCCGGAACCTTCGATTATGAAGAAGAAATTGTCGTCCTCATCGGGTACGACGCGGTGCGTCGTGCCCTTCGGAATGATTATGTAGTCGCCCTCCTCGTAGTCGAGGGGGCCGTAATCGGTTTCGAAAGTTCCCGTTCCACGGTGGACGAAGTAACAGACGTCGCCGTCCGCGTCGCGCAGGAAGTACTCCATCGGTTCCAACCGTCTGCTGATGAACAAACGGACGTCCTCGTTGCCGGCGATCAATTGCCAGGACGCGTCGGGGTCGACCTGGTCCTCGGGCTTCATCTCGTTCAGGTTGAAGGCGCGGGGCCTCACCTTGCCCTCGATCCGAACCCACGCGGTCGGGGGATGCATCCGGTAAAGATGCGACGCCCGCCCCGCAAACGCTTCGCGCCCGTGCTCTTCCTCGAACGTGCCCTCGGGGATACCGACGTGCGCTTGCTTGGTGACCTTGCCCTTCGAGTGAACGGCTTCCATCAGAGGTTGCCTCTCGCTGCTTGTTCGCGCTCGATCGCCTCGAAGAGAGCCTTGAAGTTCCCGTCGCCGAAGCCGCGCGAGCCGTGACGCTCGATGACCTCGAAGAAAACGGTGGGCCGGTCTTGCACGGTCTTGGAGAAGATCTGCAACAGGTATCCGTCGTCGTCATGGTCGACCAGGATCCCGTTCCGCGCCATGTCGTCGATCTGGTCGGCGATCTCGGGGACGCGCTCCTTGGCGTCGTCGTAATACGTCGTGGGCACCCGCAGGAACTCGATCCCCGCGGCGCTCATGGCCTCGACCGTCTTAACGATGTCCGAGGTCGACAGAGCGAGGTGCTGTACGCCGGGACTCCGGTAGTACTCGAGGTACTCGTCGATCTGCGACTTCTTCTTGCCCTCGGCCGGCTCGTTGAGCGGAAGCTTCACCTTGTCGTCGCCGTCCCACACGACCTTGGACATGAGGGCCGAGTACTCGGTCGAGATGTCTTCATCGGTGAAGTGCTTCATCTCGACGAATCCCATGATCCGCTCGTAGAACGAGACCCACTCGTTCATCTTGCCGAGTTCGACGTTGCCGACCACGTGGTCGATCCGCTCGATCCCGAAGCCCTCGGTGCCTGCGCCTTCGATTGGGGCGTAGCCGGGAGCGAACACCCCGGAGTAGTCGCGGCGAGAAACGAGTGAATGGATGGTCTCGCCGTACGTCGCGATCGCGGCGATGACGAGCTTCCCGTGTTCGTCCTCGAGGACCTCGGGTTCCGAAACGCTCTTGGCTCCGCGCTCGATCGCTACCCGGTACGCCTCCTCGGCGTCGGGAACCCCGAACGAAACGTCATGGGCGCCGTCTCCGTGAAGCTTGACGTGCTCTGCGATGGGACCGTCGGGGCCGAGAGCGCTCGTGAAAACGAGGCGAGCGTCTCCCTGCTGCACCACCCACGATGCCCGGTCCCTGACCCCGGTCTCGAGGCCCATGTAGGCGACAGGCGTGAACCCGAACGCCTTGAAGTAGTGGGCTGCCTGTTTGGCATTCCCCACGTAAAAATGGACGTGATCGAAACCCAATATGGGGAAAAGATCTTCTTGTTCGGACATGCTGCCCACCTCCTTGTGTGCTGTTCCGACAGGATATCCGGTGGCATCCGGGGGGTAACTTGGGACCGCCGGTAATCTGACGACTCATCTTGGACAAACAGAGGGGACTTGCCATATGAAACGGATCGCACTCTTGCTAGCCGCCGTGACCGGAGCGCTGCTCTTGCAGCCTGCCGCCTCCGCGCACCACCGTCCCAGCAGTTCTTGCAGCGAATCGGGCGACGTATGCGTCAGCGCGACCAAGGTCGATGGGGTGAGAAAGCTCCAGATCGGACTCGCCGCTAAGTACTTCGATCGTTACCAGCTTTGCGTGACCGCGCCCGACAAGTCGGTCGAGTGCCACCGTTTCGCGATCGGGAAGCGAGCCAACGGGTCGTTCGGTGACTCCGTCAGGTGGGGTGTCTGGTACGAGGATGGCGGGCCGGGCGCCTACACCGTGCGCTGGAAGAACGCCGGCAACACCCTCGGCACCGCCGGCTTCCACACCTACTAAACCGACTTTTGTAATTTTCGTACGCAGATTTGCGCGTGAAAATTACAAAAGTGGGTTAGTTGCGGGCGACGCGGAGTCGGACGCCGGCCCACGCGGGGTCGGGATGCGGGTAGTCGCTGCGGTAGTGGAC
>JAXDJP010000245.1:0-2721 GCA_034665645.1 Actinomycetota bacterium
TGCACCTCCGCAAGTGGGGCGAGCCCGAGGGGCGCGTGGATGAGGCCGTCCGCCGCGGACGCCTCTATCTGGAGGCCGGAGCGGATTGTGTCTATCCGATCTTCCTGAATGAGCCGGTGGAGCTGACTCGTTTCGTCACGGAGGTCGGGGGGCCGGTCAACACGGTCTTCCTTCCGGGCGGCATGTCGCTGAAGGAGATGGCGGATTGCGGGGTGGCGCGCGTTACGTACGGCAGCGCACTGGCCCGAGCGAACGGTGCGTGGCTTGCCGACGCGGCGCGCAAGATCGCCGCGGGAGAGAGTCCTTACTGAGTGATGTCGTCTCGCGCTCTGCGCGTGAGACCCTCGAAGACGAGGTCGTAGGAATCGTCGATCCACTCGCTAACCAAATTGTCCTTGATGGTTCCGTCGAGGGTGACGGTGTTCCAATGTTTCTTGCTGAGGTGGTAGCCGGGCTCGACGGCCGCATGCGCGGCTCTAAGCGTGAGAGCGATCTCGGGTTCGCACTTCAAGCTCACCGTGAGCGGTTCGGAGTTCTCGCCGATGATCGCGAACATCTTTCCGCCCACCTTCATCACGAGCGCCCCGGGCCCGAAAGGATGTTCGGCCGTCGCACCCGGCTTCGACTTGCAGTATTCCGACAAAGAGTCGAGGTCCATCAGGTGGACGTCACTCCCCTATCAAGGCTGCGACAAGCCTGCGAAGTGCGCCTGCAAGACCCCACTCCTCCGCAACCGCTTCGAGGGCAGGATCAGGTTTGCTTCGTGGCCTGGTGAGGTCCGATCTCGGCAACGGTAGATCCGTCGGGATCGTCACGACCTGGGCGGCACGCTTCACGTAGTCGAGGTCCCGCTTCACCTTCCCGAGAACCGTGCTCGGATTCGGTCCCCCCGCGGCCTCGATGATCGCGTCGAGACTGCCGTACTTAGCAACGAGGGAGCTCGCCAACTTCTCTCCGATACCGCGGACGCCAGGCAAACCGTCAGAGGGATCACCTCGGAGCACTGCGAAGTCTCGATAAGCGCGGCCCGGGATCCCGTACTTCTCTTCGATGAAGCTTTCGTTGATCTCGTCGAGTTGGCTGACTCCACGACGCGGATACAAAACGTAGATATCTGGATCCCGCACTAACTGGAAAAGATCCCGGTCCCCCGAAACGATGGCTACCTGGCCCGGAGCTCGTGCGGCGAGGCTTCCTATGACGTCCTCCGCTTCGGCGGTCTCGAACCCCATCACCGGGATGCCGCATCCTTCGAGGATCTCGAACAGGATCGGCATCTGGGGTTCCAGCCGGTCCTCCGCGATCTCCTGCGCACTCCCGACTTCAGCTCGGATCGATTTGTAATCGCTGATCAGGTCGACGCGCCACTGCGGCCGCCAGTCCTCGTCGGTCGCGCAGCAGAGATACTCGGGATCGTGATCGACGATCAACCGCGCCAGCATCCCGAGGAAGCCGTGTGCCGCGTTGATGGGCGTTCCATCGGGCGCCGTGACCGTGTCGGGAGTTGAGAACAGGGCCCGATAGATAAGACTCGACGCGTCGACGAGCATCGTGAGGCCTTTTTTCACGAACACGATGCTACCGGCCTCTCCAACTTCTCTAGATCTAGCACCTACAAGGTGAAATTCTTAGCCAGGTTGCGACTCACCTGTCCTGAAGCCCCTTGGGAGCGAGCGGTTCTTGGGGGATGATTCACCGATGCATCCCAACGAGGAGTTCGTCAATCACTTCTACGCGGCCTTCGCGTCGGGTGATCACGAAACGATGGCAGCGAGCTATACCGACGACGCGTCCTTCTCGGACCCCGTCTTTCCGAACCTCTCCGCGACCGAGGTTCGGGCGATGTGGCGGATGTTCTGCACGAGCGGCAACGACATAAAGGTGACGTGGTCGGGTGTGCAGGCAGACGACCGGAGCGGTTCGGCTCATTGGGAGGCCGTCTACCGTTTCCCGAAAACGGGGCGTGAGGTACACAACAAGATCTCCGCGTCGTTCCTGTTCCGAGATGGAAATATCGTGCGCCACCGAGACGAGTTTGACTTCTACGCGTGGACGCGGATGGCCCTTGGGCCGAGTGGGACGTTGTTGGGTTGGACGCCCCTCGTCCGAGGTCAGGTGCGTAAGCAAGCAGCGACACAACTAAGCCGCTTCCAAGCCGGGGAATGACGGCTCTAGCTAAACAGCGGTCGAGATCACTCGGTCGATCTCGCGGAAGAGATCGCCCCACTCGGTAACGACGTCGGTCGCGCCGAGAGACATCGAGGCAGCTCGCTCGGCCACGCCAACGTTTCGCGCGAAGACGATCACGGGAGCGCGAAGGTCTTCGGCCCTCATGGTTCGCAGGAGATCGTCGGCCAACGGCCAGTCGGCGATGACCAATTCGGCCGCTTCACTGCGCAACCACTCGGCCGCATCGCCTGCGGTCCGCAACGGGACGACGCGAGCGTCTCCACCCGAATCGGCGGCTGCCTCGCCCAGGAGCCGCGCACCATAAGACGTGTCGTCCGGATCGGGATCGGCCCAGAGGATCGTGCGGCCTGCAAGCGCTCGACCTAGTTGCGCTTGCGGGTTCGTCGCGTTATAGATGCCTCGAAGGATGTCCTCGAAGCCGCTGAAGTCTGTGTACTCCTTTGTGTCGAAGCTGATAACGCCGAGACCTTCGTGGCTGAGCAGGTATCTCGCCTGGTGGGGTTCGACGTCGTTGAGGACCGCGTAGGCAAC
>JAXDJP010000246.1:0-2720 GCA_034665645.1 Actinomycetota bacterium
TTTCATCATGCCGTACGCCATCTCGTTCAAGCTTGGGACGATCCTCGGCACGTTCTTCCTGCCGGTGTCGTTCTACATAATGCTGCGCCTGCTCCGCTTCCGATTCCCAACACCTCTAGTTGGTGCCATCCTCGCCACGAGCTTCCTTTTCATGGACAGCTTCACGATCTATGGAGCGAACATCGCTAGTTCTCTCGCGGGCGAATACTCGTTCGCGCTAAGCGTTGGGCTCTGTTTCGTCTTCTACGGCTTGGCGTATCAAGCGGCAACGGAAAAACAGGGGCGTCCACTGCTCGCGTCCGTCGTCCTCGCCATGGCGGTACTAAGTCACGTTGTCCCGGTCATCATGGTGGTCCTGTTCAGTCCGGTGCTGATGTGGTGGGCGGTAAAGACGCACGGACGCGCAGAAGGCCTACGGCGCATGGCACTCATGTACGGACTGGCCTTCGCGCTTACCGCCTTCTGGTCGATCCCGTTCGTCGCTCGTCTCGGATACACGGCGAACATGCGCTGGCAACCGATCGAGGAACTTTACAAGAACCTGTTGCCCAAGGAACTGTGGCTCTACGTGGCGGGGGCGGTCGTCGGCTTGCTCCTCGGAGCGATCCGTCGCGACCGCCGGGTGCTAGTCATCGTCGTGCCTACGCTCCTGGCGGCGGCCCTCTTCCTGTTCCTCCCCCAGGGACACGTGTGGAACGGACGTTTCCTGCCGTTCTGGTACCTCGGCGTGTATCTATTGACCGCGTATGCGTTGGGGACGCTAGTCACCTCTATCGCAACTGCGTTCTCCTATCAAAGGACGAGCGCCATCGCGCTCGGGCTCGTCGTCCTAATCGCGGTAGCGTCCGGCGGCTTCATCCTGTGGAACAAGAAGAGCACCTACGTCGATTACTGGATCCAATACAACTACGAGGGCTACCAGAAAAAAGATGATTGGCCCTTGTTCAAGGAACTCACCGACCGGATCGCTGCATTGCCGCCGGGACGGGTGATGTGGGAACCGAACCCAAGCCTCGGACGTTTCGGGACGCCCGTCTCGCTGATGTCCCTGCCGTTGTGGGCGAACCATCCATCGATGGAGGGCATGTACTTCGAGTCGAGCTTCACGACCCCATTCCATTTCCTCATGGCATCAGAAGTAGCGGAGCAGCCCTCGAACCCCATCGCCGATCTCCCGTACAACGGGCTCGACCTAACTAAGGGCACGCGCCACATGGAGTTGTTCGACGTGTCCTATTACCTGACGGTTACGAATACGGCGAAGACCTTCGCGATGCAGCAGCCTGGTCTCACGCACCTATTCGACCTCCAGGACTTCGCACTCTTCCAGGTCGATACGCCGGGCCAAGTCGTCGTGCCGAAGTTCGAGCCCGTCCGGTACGACGGTCCGAACTGGATAGATACCAACGCGACGTGGTTCTCGACCCCCGACGACCTCGACGTTCCACTCGTGCGCGGAGGGCCGGACGATTGGGCATCGGTGACGTCGGCGCAAACCTCGCTGCCGAGAAAACCTCTGGAACACGGGGGCGAGTCGTTCCCGGCCGAGGTCGACGACAACTCGATCTCATTCACGACCGACGCGATCGGTGAACCGCACTGGATCAAGACCTCTTACTTCCCGAACTGGAAGGTCGAGGGGGCAGAGGGACCGTTCCTTGCGTCCCCGTCGATGATGATGGTGATCCCGACGCAGGCGAACGTGCGCCTCTACTACTCGCGCACCTGGGCGGAATGGTCGGGACTCTTCCTGACCCTCGGGGCTCTGGCTCTGCTAATCGTTCCGCGCGGGCGCAGGTGGCTTCGCAAACAGGGCGGATCGATCAGGTACCTCGATGGCTGAGGAAGCGGGGACACTCCCCCGTCAAACGAAACGACAGGCCATCCTGTTCGGCGCCGTCAGTATCGTCACGACCGCGCTCGACTTCGGAGTGTTCAACGTCCTCGTTCAGGTCGGGACGTCACTGCTGATCGCCAACACGATCTCTTATAGCGCCGGCATCGCCGCGAGCTACCTTCTGAACAAGCGGTGGACGTTCCAAGGTGGGGGCCGGGACAAGATCCATCACGAGATCGCTCTCTTCGTACTGATCAACATCGGGGGGCTGTGGGTGAACAACCTCGGCGTCTACGCGGCAGCCCACCTGTTCAGCGATTCGGTACTCGTCCTGAACCTGGCGAAGCTTGCGGCGGGGGCGGCGACGTGGGTTCTGAAGTACGTGACCTTCAAGCGGTGGGTGTATCCCGCCGCGGCGTCCGACTAGACGGCGATATCGGCCGAGGGCTCGTGGCCCGATCCTTGCAACACCCTGATCCGTGCGGAGTGGGCCTTCCGAAGTCGCACCCTCATTCGAACGAGCCCGTAGATGGTGCGCGGGATGCGCCGAACGATCCCCGACCGAGAGTGGCGGATCTCTTCCGTTCGGATCGGCAACTCGCGGATCGCGAGGCCGCTCCATTCGGAACGAGCTAGCAGCTCGGTGTCAAAAAGGTCTTTGGTCGAACGGATCTGAGGGAGAAGATCGGCGATCGCGTCTTTATGAAACAACTTCATCCCGTGCGTCTCGGTCACCTGTACGGCCAACATCCTGCGCACGAACCACCCGAAGGACTTCGAGACGATGCGACGTGCGAAGATCCGCGTGTCGTGAGACCCGAGTACCCCCTTGGCGGCGACGACGATGTCTCCATCGACGCGCAGAGCCTCGTCGAGGAAGTCC
>JAXDJP010000247.1:0-6353 GCA_034665645.1 Actinomycetota bacterium
GGGTCGTCTTGCTGGTCGTGGTTGGCGTAGAGGTTTACGAGCTCATAGGGATCTTCTTTGAGGTCGTAGTACTCGCGGAAGCTGATCGTGTCCGAATCCTCACCCGGTAGGCGTGTGTAGTACTCCGTGTACTGGTAATCGCGCGTTCGGATCGAGGCCCAGTCCGATAGGTCCTTGTGAGGATTGCCCCAATGTTCCGTGAACATGTACGTGCGGTCGTGATCGCCCAGCAGCGAGTATCCATCCATGGACGACATGTCTTCCGCGGGTACCTTCGCGGCCTCTAGGACCGTGGGCGCGATGTCGACGTTCGCCGCGAACCGATGGTCCACGCCTCCGCGCGGCAACACGCCGGGCAGGCGGACGACGAGGGGAACCTCGATCGAATCGGTGTAGGGCTGGCGTTTGCCGACGAATCCATGCTCGCCCAACAGGTAACCGTTGTCGGACGTGAAGATCGCCAAGGTGTCGCGCGTCTCTCCGAGCTCGTCGAGCACGCCCTTTATCTGAGTCACCATGTCGTCGACCGACTTGAGCGTTCGGATCTGCTTCTTGCGCACCCGGTTGCCCCGCACGATCCCCGAGTGATGCTCTTGGATGAATGGTGGCTTGTCGCCGGTGTTTCGCTCCCGCACCCCGGGATTGCCCTTCCAGTCGCGGATGTGCGTTCCTCGGTACTTCGAGGACGCCGTGAAGGGCTTATGAGGGGCCGCGGTGGCGACGTACAGGTACCACGGGGTGAGGTCGTCCTTTTCGAACTCTCTCAGGAACCGTTCGCTCTCGTTCCCGATGTATGTCGTCGAATAACGACCCACGTCGTGTAGGGCTCCGTTCGTGTTGAACGAACGTCCGTAGTAACCGGCGCGGAAGATCGACCACAGGTCGAAGTAAGGGGGGTCCACCGCGACATCCCATCCTCGGAAGAACTTCCCGACGATGCCGGTCTTGTATCCGTTCTGTTGCAGGTGGTATTGCATCGTCGTCGTTTGGTCGAGGTTCTCTACGGCGTTGTTATGAAGGATCCCATGATTGTGCGCGTAACGACCCGTGAAGATGGAGCCCCGGGACGGACAACACAGAGGTGTCGTGACATAGCCATTCGGGAATCTGGTTCCTCCGTCGTAAAAGAACGCTTTCGTCTGCGGCATGGTTCGCAGCAGTTTCGTGCGCTGGTCGTCGGTGACGATGATCAGTACGTTCGGTACCAATCCTTGGATCGGCGGAAGAACTTGTGGCGAAGACAGGGAGTTCGTTCCACGCGCCGGACTTGCTGAGACGACCGCGACTGCGCACAGGGTTGCTGCTATCAGAACCCTCATCAGGTTCGGGCGCGACCGCGTCATCGGGTGTCTCTCTTTCTGCGTGACGGTGTTACGCGCCGGTTCCTTGGATGTCCTCCAACCGGCGAGCGACTTCACGGTACCTCCCGACGGGAACTAGATGCACGCCGTCGAAACCGCCGGAGTCCTTCAGCGTGGCGATCTGTTCGCAAGCGATGTCGATCCCGACCCGCGGGTCGTCATCGAGCTTGTCGATGATCGAGCTCGGGATGTTGATCCCCGGGATCATCGCGTTCACTCGGTGACCCATGCGGCTCGAGGCGAGCACCAAGACGCCGGCGTACATGCGCCCTTTGAAATCGAGCGTCTCTCTCCAGCGAAGCAATCGCTCGAGGTCGTAGGTGACTTGGACGAAGACGAAATCGGCCCGGGCCCTCCACGCGAGGGCTCGGCCGGGGCGCGTGACGGTTCCGATCCGGAAGTCGGAGTAGCCGCTGAAGAGAGGGCCGGTCCCGAAGGAGCGGACCTCGTCGATCATGCCTCGCACGGTGAGGTCTTCGGTGCGTCGACCCTCTCGCGGGGCGTCCCCGTACATGAACAGGAAGTGATCGACTCCGTAAGCGGCCGCGGTCAGGAGGTCGCGCCGGAAGCCGAGGAGATTCCTGTCCCTCGCGTTGAGACACGCTATCGGGCGACCTCCCATGTAGGCGACCTCATGAGCGACGGACACGCTCGAGACGGTCGCTCGTCCGAGGTGGTTGTCGGGGATGAGGAATGCGTCGCAAACGGGTTTCAGGACATCGATCTGTTCGCGAACGTGTTCGATGTCCGGCGCCCGGGGCGGCTCGATCTCGCACAGGATGCTGAAGCGATCCCCTTCGCGCAGGAACGACGGAGGTGGTTCGGGGGGTTGCGGCACTCCCGGGTGGAGGGTTGTCATGCCCCTGCTATACCAGGAACTAGTGAGGTGGCAGGTCCTTTACGACCTCTTCCACCATCCGCGCCGCATCTTCTGCGGGTTGTGGCAACCCGGGCCCTTGGTCTTTGTCCTCGGATCGTTCCTTCGGTTTGGCGTCTTTCTTCCGCGCCTGCACCTGACGGGCGACCTCGAGAGGAAGGTCCAGTCCAAGCAGCCCCTTGCGCGCCTTTTTCTCCGCCGGTTTCTCGACGTCGGCAGGTTCCCCCGTTTCCGTGACCGCCGCCCTAGGTGCCGGGCCCGCCTCGGCACCGGGGAGCCGCGCACGACGGTGGTTAGGAGCGGCTTGAGCTACGCGCTCCGGACCGGGAGATGACGACAGGCCCGGGGTTCCACTCAGAGCGAGAGCCACTACGACGGCAGACGTCGCCACTCGCTCGGCGACGAGCGATGCCGAGGTAGGGGATGCCAACAGCTCTGCTCCGCCGACCTGAACCTGCTTGATCCTCATGCCCACTCGCGCCCGCGTTTGCAATAGGAATGCGACCCCCCACCCCGACGCGTTCTGCCACGCCTTCTTGAAGGAGGTGCGTGCTCGATGCAGGAGCGCCTTCACCTGAGGCGCCGACATGTTCAAGCGTTCGGCCATCTCGTTATGCGAAAGACCCTCGACCGCGCGCAGAAAAAGAGCCTCGCCGTGAAGAGGTTGCATGCTGTTCAGCGCGCTCTTGATCGTCATCTGTGCCTCGACGGTCGCTTCTGGTCGCGGAGGCGATGCAAGCGTCGCGGCCCCCTCTTCAGAAAGCTCTGTGGTCGAGATCGTTCGGGTTCTTTGACGGAGATGATCGAAGCAGACGTTGGCCGCGATGCGCGCTAACCACGCGCCGAGTTGATATTGGCCGTTGAACCGACCGAGGGCCGTGTAAGCGCGAAGGAATGCTTCTTGCGCGGCCTCCTCTGCGTCGCCGCCGTTACCGAGGATCCGCCGACAGATGTGGCGCACTCGGTCCGCGTAGCGCTTGTAGATCTCTTCGTAGATCTGTTCGTCCCCGCTTTGGAACGCCTGTACGAGGTCGCGGTCGGAGGGGTCGGGGAGGCGCTGTGACCCCCAAGATTGGGCGCGCATAAAGGCAGGGTTCGCCCCTTTTGTGGCTTTCCCTGCCTTCATGAGATCCGTGCCCTCGGCCGGGTTTGCGACCTAAACCGAGCTGGAGGAAGTGGCCATCGACGGCGCGTGGCCGTTGCTCGTGATGCCGGTCGACGACCCGCCCTTGGATCCGGTAAGGCCCTTGGCCTGCTGGATCATCGGGCCGAGCTTTCCGGTTTGCTGGAGGTAAACGACACCACCGGCGAGACCGAGAAGCAGCAAAGGCCGCTTGATCCGTGACGTGAAGGACCGGCGCGGTTGCCGCATCTCCTGGATCTTCTCGATGCCCTCCTTGATGGCCAAGCCGGCCAGGACCTTCTTAACTAAACCATTCATGTTTCCTCCCTAGAGGTTGACGTCTTGTCTTATTTGCCCTTACCCAAGACCCGGTCGGCGGAACCCGATTGAGCGCTCGCTCAGGAGCGTCGAACGCTCGCCCAATCGCACTTTTCGCCAGCTAGGCGACAATGGAGTCGTGATCGTTTACGAAGAATTCGAGACCAAGACCGGTGGCCGTCTAGACGCGGTGGACGTAACGGCGGAGGTCGAGGAACTGGTCCGCAGCTCGGGGGTAACGAGCGGGAGCGTCCTGGTTTTCTCTCCCCACACCACCTGCTGCGTACTGGTGGCGAACGGCAGCGGGCAGATGCTGGAGGCGCTCGAGCGCTCCATGGAGGCGCTCGCTCCGGAGGACGGCTACTACGAACACGACGACTTCTCGATCCGAACCGAGAATCTCATGGACGACGAGCCGGAGAACGCGCCCGCGCACCTCGTGAATGTTTTCGCAGGGAAGACGTCAGAGGTCATCCCAGTCGTCGATTCCCGCCCCGCGCTCGGGACCAACCAACATGTGCTTTTCGTCGAGCTTTGCTCCTCGCGTTTGAGGCGCTACTGCATCCAAGTACTGGGGGTCTAGTGCAGGTGGCCAACGGAACTCGTCCTCGCCCCTCGTGGCTCGACGAGGACATGAAGCGGATCGAGGGCATCTTGTTCGCGACGGCCGGAGCGTCGAACCACCCTCTCGTCAGCGAACCCTCTACCCACCTGATCAAGGCGGGAGGGAAACGGCTCCGGCCGGCGCTCGTGATGCTGACTTCCAGAGCGGGACAACCCGGACTCCCATCCACCGACGCCGCGGCGGCAGCGATCGAGCTCGTGCATCTGGCGACGCTGTATCACGACGACGTGATCGACGAGACCGACATGCGTCGAGGTGTCCCCACCGCGCACTCGAAATGGGGCGTCGAGGTCGCCGTGCTTGCAGGCGACTATCTCTTTGCCTGTGGATCCGCCCTCGGGGCCGAGGCCGGCGGCGAGGTCCCCGGCATCCTCGCTCGTGCGATCGCCGAGGTATGTGAGGGGCAGATCGTCGAGACCGCAGCGTTGGGCGACCCGCGCCGGTCGGTGGACGACCATCTAGCGACCATCGGCAAGAAGACGGGGGCCCTTTTCCGGGCCGCATGCGAACTTGGAGCAGCTACGTCGGGAGCCGACGCTACGGAACGGGCCGCGCTGGTGGAGTACGGCGAGCAGTTGGGGCTGGCGTTCCAGTTAGTCGACGACCTCCTCGACCTGGTGGGCGACCCCCGTGTCACCGGTAAGGAACCGGGAACGGATCTGAAAGAAGGCGTTTACACGATGGCGGTGCTGCTCGCCTGTGCGAAACAGCCAGACCTCATCGACATCCTCGCTTCGGGGGAACGTCATCTCGATGCGATCCTTCCGATCCTCCGGGGCTCGGGCGCTCTCGACGAAGCGATGGCCGAGGCGGAGCGCCGAGGAGCTGCTGCGGTCGCGGCATTGTCGGGCCTACCCGGCGGAGCTTGGAAGGAAGAGATGGCGGCGATCGCCGAGGGCGTGCTGACTCAGGTCGCTTAGCGAAGGGCGCGCGGGCCGGGGGCGGAACCGAGCCTGGTCTCGATTATGTCCACAAGGTGTTCTATGTAGCTCGTCTCGTCTGCAGGCAGGAGGTGTTTTCCTCCGAGGATCTCCTGCTCGACGAAGAACGCGAGCAGCGCGTTGAAGAAGATGCGCGCGACCACCTGCGGGTCGATACCGGCTCGAGTGTTCTCGCCCATCCGCTCTTCGAGGATGCGGGCGAGTTCGGTGATCGACTGCCCGACGGCGTCGGCGAAGAATGCTTCTTTCTCCTCGGGAAACACCTGAACCTCTTGGAGCAACAGGCGAGTCAGTTCCGTGTTCTGTCTCAGGACGTCGTAGAAGCCGCGCGCCAGAACCAACAGGAGGCCGCGGAGATCTAGTTGTTCCGCGAGATCGGGAAGCGTCCGCAGCAGTGGCAAGAACGAGTGCTCTTCGATGATCGCTCCGAACAGATCTCGTTTGGAGGCGAAATAGTGATAGATGAGACCGTCCGGCACCTTTGCCGATCTCGCGATGTCGCGCATCGATGTTCCGTGGAACCCCTTCTCGGCAAAGAGGTGAAGGCTTGCCTGAACGATGTCTTCGCGCCGGTCGCGTTTAGGGGCCGGCTGCACTTCCCGTGAGCTCACGATCCTTTAACGAATGAGCTGTGGCCACGCCGAGTGCGATCGTTAACCTGTCTGAGGATCTCTTCGCGCGCCGTTCGGACGGCTTGTCCCTTGTCCGGGCTGTCGCTTTTCGCAACGAGGTGGTTCCTCCCGTAGTCGACTTCGAGAACGGCGTGCCATTGAATGCTGGGAGGGCCTTCGCTTAGTCGAACCTCGATCACGGCGTCTTCGTGTTGGTGCAAGCGGCGCACGAGCTTGTCGAGGTCCCTCTCGATGGCTTCGCGGTCGTCGGCTGCGAGATCGTGACCCGGAGTGGATTCGGAGATCCTCACGCATTCTCCTTTCGTCGTACGGACCCTCACTCTACGACCGAATCTGGATCCAATCGGTTAGAGGTGTGGGAAGTTCTTGTGCGGAAAACGTGGCTTCGACGTGCGCTCTACCGGCTTGTCCCATCTCGCGCGCAAGCTCGGCATCCTCCAGCAGCGTACATATGGCATCCACCAATCCTTTGCGGT
>JAXDJP010000248.1:0-4566 GCA_034665645.1 Actinomycetota bacterium
TCCGAAACCGACCCGCTTTCGGAAGCCTCCTTCGACTCATCTGTCGACGCCGCCGAGCTCATCACCGCCTTGGGAACGTCCTCGCTTCTCGGGGGCCGGAGATTGGTGATCGTGTCCGACGCTCAAGACCTGAAGAAGGATCAGATCGCGGCCCTCGAGTCGTACCTCGAGTCGCCCTCTCCGGATTCGGTTCTCGTGCTCATCTCGTCGGGCCGCTCGAAGCTCGACGCGATGGTGAAGCAGGCAGGAGCGATCGTCACGCTCGACGCACCTCGCGGTCGGCGCCTGGTCGGTTGGTTGCGCGATCGCGCCAAAGCGCACGCATTAAAACTCGACGAGCGCGCGGCGTGGGCGATGATCGACTCGGTAGGGACCGAGCTTCGAGATCTCGACACCGCGATGACGCAGCTGTCGACCGAACTTGGATCCGGCGCTCGGATCGGAGCGGCCGAGGTTCGCAGCGCGTTCGGCCGCCTCGCCGACGAACGAATCTTTGCGTTCACCGATGCCGTCGGCGATCGCCGCCTTCCTCTAGCGATGACCGCGCTGCGCAGGCTCCTTGACCAAGGTGATGAGCCTCTGATGGTGTTCGGCGCGCTGTCGTCGCTGTTCCGTCGCTTGTTGAGGGCGCGCCGCTACGCGGATCAAGGTTCGAAAGCGGTCGGAGACGTGTTGGGAGTCGCCGGGTGGCGAGCCGAGAGGATCCAGAAACAAGCTCGCATGTACCGCGAGGAAGAGCTCGTTCAGGCGATCCAGATTCTCGCGGCTACCGACGTGGAACTGAAGGGTGGCGACATGCCGGCCGACGCCGCGCTCGAGCGAGCCGTTACCCAGATAGTGATGGGCTCCCAAACCGCACTTTTGTAAATCTCATGGGCGCGAGCGCCCGTGAAAAGTGCAAAGTTGTTTAGCCGAGGCGCTTGGAGAGGCGCGACTTGACGTTCGCCGCCTTGTTCTTGTGGATGATGCCCTTGCTGGCAGCCTTGTCGAGCGAGCGCGCCGCGTCGCGGTAGGCCGCGGTGGCCGCGTCGGAGTCTCCGGACTCGGCCGTCGTGAGGAAGTTCTTGACCTTGGTCTTGAGGGCCGAGCGCTCGCGGTTGTTTCGCAGTCGCGCGGCTTCGCTCTGCTTGTTCCTCTTGATCTGACTCTTGATGTTGGCCATGGCTACTTAACTGCTCCTGTATCCGTTGGGGCCCGGCGACGAGAGGCCCGCCGGTAGACGCATCAGGATAGCAGAAGCCTTACCCTCAGCCCCATGGACCAGGCGCACCAGCGGGCGATCGCAGTCATCGCTCATATCGACCACGGGAAGAGCACTCTTTCGGACCGGCTCCTCCGCCTTACGGACACGGTGTCGGAGCGGGACATGCGCGAGCAGTTCCTCGACAGCATGGAGCTGGAGCGAGAGCGCGGCATCACGATCAAGGCCGCTGCGGTACGCATGGAGTACAAGGCCGAGGACGGCGAGCTCTACGAGATCAATCTGATAGATACCCCCGGCCACGTTGACTTCGGCTACGAGGTCTCGAGGTCGCTGGCGGCGTGCGAGGGGGTGCTGCTGCTCGTCGACGCGGCCCAGGGGATCGAGGCGCAGACTCTCACGAACCTCTATCTGGCGGTGGATGCGGGCCTCGAGATCATCCCGATCCTCAACAAGATCGACCTGCCCGCCGCTCAGCCGGAGAAATACGCGGAGGAACTCGCGCAGTTGATCGGCTGCGATCCGGGCGATGTTCATCGCATCTCGGCGAAGACCGGTGAAGGAGTGCCCGAGGTTCTGGAGGCGATCGTGTCCCAGATCCCCGCTCCGAGCGGAGACCCGAAGGCCCCGCTTCGCGCTCTCGTCTTCGATTCCGTCTACGACACTTTCCGAGGCGTAGTTGCGTACATCCGCGTCGTCGATGGCTCGATCAAGAAACGAGCGCCGATCAGGTTCATGGCTGCAGGCGTCGAGGCGGACGCCGACGAGATCGGGATCATGGCTCCCGACGCGCGCCCGGTCGAGCAACTCGACACCGGCGAGGTCGGCTACCTCATCTCCGGCATCAAAGAGGTGAGCTCCGCCCAGGTTGGGGACACGATCACGACTCGTACCGGGGGGGCCGAAGAACCCCTACACGGTTACCGCGAGCCCAAGCCGATGGTGTTCGCAGGCATCTATCCCACCGATGGCGACGAGTTCCCATTGCTGCGCGACGCGCTCGACAAACTTAAATTGAACGATGCGGCCCTCACGTTCGAGCCGGAGTCGTCTGGTGCTCTTGGTTTCGGTTTCCGTTGCGGTTTCCTTGGGCTGCTGCACATGGAGATCGTTAGGGAGCGCCTGGAGCGCGAGTTCAATCTCTCGCTCATCGCGACCGCGCCCTCGGTCGGATACCAGGTCGAATTGACCGACGGGAAGACGAACCTAGTTCGCAACCCGAGTGAGCTGCCGGACCCCAGCCACATCGAAGAGATCCTCGAGCCTTACGTGTCCGTGATGGTCGTGACTCCCTCCGAATACACCGGGACCGTCATGCAGTTGTGTCAGGAACGGCGCGGCGAGCTGAAAGAGATGCACTACCTGTCTCCCGAACGCGTCGAGATCCGCTATCACATGCCTCTCGGCGAGATCATCTTCGACTTCTTCGATCAGTTGAAGAGCGGGACGAAAGGCTACGCATCGCTGGACTACGAGCCCGTCGGTTCGATGCCGTCGAAGCTCGTGAAGGTGGATGTCCTTCTCAACCAACAGCCGGTGGACGCTTTCTCGACGATCGTCCATCGCGACAAGGCATACGACTACGGCAAGACCATGACCGAACGCTTGCGGAAGCTGATCCCGCGGCAACTCTTCGACGTTCCGATCCAAGCTGCGGTGGGCTCCCGCATCATCGCTCGCGAGACCGTGAAGGCGAAGCGTAAAGACGTGCTAGCCAAGTGTTACGGCGGAGATATCACGCGCAAGCGCAAGCTCCTCGAGAAGCAGAAGAAGGGGAAGGCGCGCATGAAGCAGATCGGCTCAGTCGAGGTGCCGCAGGAAGCCTTCATCGAGGCGTTGCGGATGGACCCGAGCGAATGAGACCCGCCATGTTGCTCGTCGATGAGGCTCGTTCCGGTCGCTGGATGGCAGATCCCGGCTTCGGCGTGTATGTCCACATCCCGTTCTGTCGTCACCGATGCCATTACTGCGACTTCAACACTTACGAGGGGCAAGACGATATCCACGCGTCTTACGTGGATGCCCTCGTCCGTCACATCGAGACATTCCCGGGCGACACGAGTCCCGCGACGTCGGTCTTCTTCGGTGGCGGCACGCCGACGTTGCTGGATCCACGACAGAACGCCCGGATCCTGAGCGCGATCAAAGATCGTGTCGGGATCGTGTCGGGGGCCGAGATAACGATCGAGGCGAATCCGGAGACCGTCGACGTTGCGAAGTTCGAGGGGCTGCTCGACGCCGGCTTCGAGCGCGTCTCGATCGGCATCCAATCCTTGGTCCCTCGCGTGCTGCTGGGGCTCGGCCGCACGCACTCCCCGGAAGTTGCTCTCGATGCGATCGCTGCAGCGCGCACCGCCGGATTCGAAGACGTGAACGCCGATCTCATCTACGGGTCTCCGTGGGAGACGGAGGACGATTGGCGAACGTCGCTCGAAGGCGTGATCGCAGCGGCCCCCGACCACATCTCTGCTTACGCTCTGACGGTCGAAGAGGGAACGCCTCTGCACACTCTCGTGGCAACTGGACGCACGCCCGACGTCGATCCCGACGTGCAGGCCGCACGGCACACGATCGCAGACGAGTTGTTAAGTGCGGCGGGTTACGAACGGTACGAGGTTTCCAACTGGGCCCGCCCGGGTCGTGCGTCGCGTCACAACGTTCTCTACTGGTCTGGTGGCGATTACCTGGGCTTCGGAGCGGGCGCGCACGCGCATCGGTCCGGACGGCGCTACTGGTCGACGCGGCTCCCGCGCGACTTCGTCGCAGCGGTGAGCTCGGGCGATACCGTTGAAGCCGGAAACGAGACCCTTGCCCCCGAGGAGCGAGCGATCGAGGCTCTGACGCTCGGCCTTCGCCTTCGCTCGGGAGTCGACGTCGAGGCCTTCGGAAGGCTGTTCGGGACCGACGCGATCGGTACGAGAGCCCAGGCCATCGCCGATCTCGTCGGGCTGCAGCTGCTCGAGCGGGACGGTCCCTGGCTGCGGTTGACCGACGAGGCCACGATGATCGCCAACGAGGTTTTCACCCGACTCCTTTAGTTCTTCAACCTCGGCCCCCTTCGACCCGATGCTTATAGGGATATTCAGGGGCGTAATAGGGACGAAGTGAGGCATATGTCGGAGTTTGAGAGCGTCGAGAGGGGCGGCACGGCCCTCGCGCGCGACCGGAGAAGCCCCACTTCGCCTATCGAAGACCTCGGGGCGGCCCAATGGCTCTCTGAATTCATGGTCGATCTGGGCCCCATCCACGAAGCTCGAGACCTTTCGGACCTGTACGCGAGCCTCGCCCGCTCGGTAGTGAAGGCCCTCGGCGTGGACGCGTGCCTCGTGTCCGTTCTGGACGACGACGGCGAGGTGCTGAGAGAC
>JAXDJP010000249.1:0-4264 GCA_034665645.1 Actinomycetota bacterium
CGTTGCTGGTTTTCTCGACGATCCAACCGGTGATGTTCGTACTTCTCTTCGCGTATGTATTCGGCGGGGCGATCGACATACCGAACGTGAAGTACATCGATTTCTTGATGCCGGGCATCTTCGTTCAGACCGTTCTCTTCGGATCGACGCAAACTGGGGTCGGTTTAGCCGACGACCTTTCCAAAGGGATGATCGACCGCTTTCGTTCGCTCCCCATGGCGCGCTCCGCGGTGTTGGCCGGCCGCACGCTGTCCGACACCGTTCGTAACCTTTTCGTCGTGTTGCTAATGACGGGCGTGGGGAGCTTGATCGGCTTCCGCTTCCATGCCGGGATCCCGGCCGCGATCGGGGCGATGTTGCTGGTCGTGCTATTCGGTTTTGCGTTCTCTTGGATCTCGGCGAACATCGGCCTTGCGGTACGCGACACCGAGACGGCCCAGACCGCCGGGTTCATCTGGCTGTTCCCGTTGGTGTTCGCTTCATCCATCTTCGTGCCGGTTCAGACGATGCCCGGCTGGTTGCAGACCATCGCTCGCGCCAACCCGATCAGCAGCGCGGTTAACGCGGCGCGCGCTCTATGCCTGGGGGGACCGACCCTGAATCCCGTGATCCACGCACTTCTCTGGGCGCTGGCGATCAGTTTGGTCTTCGTGCCGCTGGCGGTGCGGCGTTATCGCAGGATGACCTAGTCGAGCTCTCCGATAGCCGCAGCGACCGCGCTCCCCAGCCTTCCGTCCCGCAGTAACCCGCGCACCGCACCGATATCCGGCGCGAGCGGTCGATCCTCGTCGAGCGGGGGAGAGATCTCCCTGACGGCTCGAAGTGCCGCCGCCGTCCCCGCCGCAGGAGAGAGGGGGCCGCGCAGGTCCAGTCCCTGTCCGGCCGCCAGCGCTTCGATCGCGATGACGTGCTCGGTGTTCGCGAGTATCTCGGACGCCTTGCGCGCCGACGTGGCCCCCATGCTCACGTGATCCTCCTGCCCTGCAGACGTGGGGATCGAATCGGAAGACGCCGGGAAGCACAGGCTGCGGCTCTCGGAGACGAGTGATGCGGCGGTGTACTGCGCCAGCATGAATCCCGAACGCCGCCCCGGGTCGGGGGTCAGGAACGCCGGCAGACCGTTGTTGAGATCGTGATCGACGAGACGGGCGATGCGACGTTCCGCGATCGTCCCGAACCCCGTCAGGCACAGGGCGAGGTGGTCCATCGCGAGGCCCAGCGCTTCGCCGTGAAAGTTCCCTCCGGACACGACTTCGCCGGTGCCCGGCAGGACGCTCGGGTTGTCTATCGCCGATCCCAGCTCCGCTTCCAACGTCTGCGTGACGTAAGCGATCCCGTCTCGATACGCCCCGTGGACCTGCGGGATGCACCTAAGTGAGTAGGCGTCCTGCACGAGATGGTCGGACTCTCGGTGCGATGCGACGATCGAGCTTCCCGCCAGAAGACGCCTCAGGTTGCCGGCGACGGGCACGGCCCCCGCGTGCTTGCGCAGCGCGATGAGATCCTCGTCGAAGGCTCGATCGGTACCGAGGCACGCTTCGATAGTCATCGCACCGGTCGTGTCTGCAGAGCGCGCCAACCGGGAGGCGCGGTCGCACACCAGGATCCCGTATGCCAGCATCGCTTCGGTTCCGTTGACCAGCGCGAGACCCTCTTTGTACGAGAGCTCCAGCGGTTCGATCCCGGCCTCCCGGAGTGCGTCGCCGGCGGCCTTGATCTGTCCCTCCACTTCGACCTCGCCCTCTCCCAGCAACGGGAGCGCGAGATGGGCGAGAGGGGACAGGTCTCCCGAGGCACCCAAGGACCCTTGCGATGGAACGACCGGATGGATGCGCTCGTTCAGCAACGCGACGAGTCGCTCGACGATCTCGAAGCGCACCCCCGAGATGCCGAAAGCGAACGTGCGCGCTCTCAAGAGGAGCATCGCTCGGACGACCTCCCGAGGCATCGATGGACCGACCGCGGTGGCATGCGACCGGACGATGTCCCGCTGCAACTTCTCGGCCTCCGCGGGGTCGATCCGCACGTTCGCGAGACCGCCGAAACCGGTCGTGATGCCGTAGATGGTGCGTCCGGAGTGGACCGCCTCCTCTATCACCCGGCGCGCGGGTGCCATCCGCTCGGCCACTCCGCCGCCTATCGCTACCGGTTCGTCCCGGGTCGCGACGGCGACGACGTCACCGAAAGTGAGCGCACTCCCTACCTCAACCGCCATCGGCCGAGCCTATAGGGCCATAATCCGAGGCACATATGCGCGCCATCAAAGCTCCGCTCGTGTGGAACGGCGAGGGTTTCTCGAGTGACCACTGCCTCGTCATCGAGGACGATCGCATCGTCGGGGTCACTTCGAGTCCGCCGCCGGATGCCGAGATCGAGGAGTGGGGCGACGTCGCGATCGTTCCCGGGTCGGTCAACGCACATGGACATTCGTTCCAGAACCTGCTCAAGGGCTTCGCCGACGACAGGACGTTCGAGAGCTGGCGAGACGACGTGCTCTATCCCTTCGCCGAGCGACTGTCTCCGGACGACATCTACGCCGGAGCGGTGTTCGCGTTCGCGGAGGCGGCGCTCGCGGGAGTAACGACGATCGTCGATTTCTTCTACTTGCATGACGAGTCCAACGAGAACGCAGAGCGAGTGTTGGCTGCGGCGAGAGATGTAGGCATCAGGCTGGTCTTCGCCCGCACTTTCTACGACGTCGACGCCCCGACTCGAGCTCCGATCCGATTCCGAGAGACCGCAGAGGATTCCGCAACGAGATTCGAGGAGCTTGCACGAGCTCACGAGTCGGATCCCATGATCTCCATCCAAGCGGCACCGCACTCGTTGCACGCGGCTTCGCCGGAGACCATCGCGATCGCTCTGGACGTCACCGCGGCGGCCGGCGTCCGCTGTCACCTGCACCTGGCGGAGGCTCGCTACGAGGTCGAGCAGGTCAAAGAGCGTTACGGAGCGACCCCGGTTCGCCTCCTGGCGCGCGAAGGTTTGCTGCGCTCCCATCTCGTGACGGTGCACACCGTGTGGGTGGACGACGAAGAGCTGGATCTGTTGGCGGGTGCGGGGGTCGGAGTGGTGCATTGTCCGGGAGCGAACGCGTTCTTGGGCGACGGCATCGCTCGCGTGCCCGAGATGCTGGAGCGCGGCATCAGGGTCGCTCTCGGTCCCGACGGGGGCTGCGCCAACAACCGTCAAAGCGTCTTCGACGAGATGCGCATGGCGTCGCTCGTCGCGAAAGCGCGGTTGGTCGATGGGTCGGCGCTCGGAGCCATGGAGGCCTTCCGCCTTGGAACGGTGGCCGGAGGCGATCTCCTCGGCCTCCCGGTCGGAGGACTTAGAGAGGGCGACTACGCCGACCTAGTGGCCCTCGACCTGAACGACATCTCGCTTCACCCCCTGGCGACGCTTGAGCGCCAGGTCGTTCACTCGATGCAATCGACCGCGATCAAGAGGGTCATGGTGGGCGGGAGGGTCATCGCCGAGGAGGGACGTTTGTCGAGGGTCCCGCTGGGCCGCGTGCGAGAGCTCGTGGCGACTGCGACGAAAGGGTGGGTGCGGCCCTAGCCGCCGTGCTTCTGCAGGTACTCCAGATACAACGGCCGCAGTTCCTCCGCGATATCGCCTTCACCCGAATGCACGAGGTCCGACAGGAGACGAGCGACGCTCATCACGTCGGCCTCGGCCTCGCCGACGTGACCTCCCGCGGCTTCGGCCGCGGGGATCGCTTTTACGAGCCTCCAGAGGAAGCCGGCGTCGAGGTGTTTGACGGCCGTATGCACGGCGCGGTCGTGAAGTTCGGAAGACGACAGATTCTCTAGCTCCTGAGTGGCCACGGCGGGAACCATACCTGTGACCGGTCCCTTCAGTCGCGGATGTGGGGCTCCATCGGGATCCTGACACCCCGGTCGGCGGCCACCTCAGCTGCGCGCGAGTAACCGGCGTCGACGTGTCGCATCACGCCGGTTCCGGGGTCGGCCGTCAACACCCGCTCGAGCCGTGTGGCTGCCGCAGGCGTTCCGTCCGCAACGACGACCATCCCCGCGTGGATCGAATACCCGATCCCGACGCCGCCCCCGTGATGAACGGATACCCAATCAGCTCCCGCGGAGGTGTTGAGCAACGCGTTGAGGATCGGCCAGTCGGCGATCGCATCGGAGCCGTCGATCATCCCTTCGGTCTCGCGATAGGGAGACGCGACCGATCCAGTGTCGAGGTGATCGCGTCCGATAACGATGGGTGCGCTCACCCGGCCGGACGAGACGAGCTC
>JAXDJP010000250.1:0-4801 GCA_034665645.1 Actinomycetota bacterium
TCATCCCGGATAGCTCCCGGAGGAGGTGTGCGCTCGAGGTAAAGGCCGGTTAACGCGTCGCCGTCGCTCATCAGCAGGATGTCGCCGATCGGGCTGGGGACCGTCATTGCGTACGCCGTGTCGATCATCTCTTCCTCGCTTTCTTTCGACTTTTCGTTTGTGCTTTCTCCGACAGGCTTGCCCACAGGTGTTGCACCGCGTACGCGCGCCACGGCCGCCATCGCTCCGCCGCGGTCAGAACCGCGGTCTTTCCCTTCATCCCACCGAGTCGCTCCATCGCGTGAGCGACACCGAGATCTCCCCATGGGAAGGAGTCGGGATCTTTCAAGACGCGCATCGAGATGTAAGAGAGCGTCCACGGCCCCACGCCCTTGATCGTCGCCAGACGTTGGAGGCTTTCGCGCCGATCGGCCCCCGGGTCCAGATCGAGTTCGTCGTCGGCCAGCGCTCGCGCGATGGATCGCATCGTCTCGGCGCGGGCTCCCGGCATCCCAAGATCGCTGAGGTCCGCATCGGCGATCACCTCGGGACGCGGGAAGCAATGCGTTAGGGCACCGTCCGCACTCGTGAGGGGTTTCCCGAGCCGGTCGACCAGTCGACCGGCAAGCGTGCGCGCCCCTGTGACGGTGACTTGTTGCCCCAGCACCGCGCGCATCGCAAGCTCGGCTTCATCGGCACATCCCGGTACCCGACGCCCCGGAGTCTTGCGTACGAGCGGTCGAAGCAGAGGGTCGGCTCGGAGGGCCTCGTCGACCGCGACGGGATCAGCATCGAGGTCGAACAAACGGCGCGATCGCCCGATGGCAACCGTCAGGTCACGCAGATCGCTGAGCCGCAGCACGAGTTGGATGTGGTCGGAAGCGGGGGAGTACTCGGCAACCGCAACCGAATACGGAAGGTCCAGCGTGCGGCGGTACGTGCCGTCCGAGAATTCTTCGATGCCCGGCACGGCCCTGTCTCCGATGAAGCTGAAGATCGAGGCGTGGTCGAAGGGGGCCCGGTAGGGGAGCCGGAGCACGAGCGTCCCGGCGGTCTGTGGTCGTGACGTTCGTCTCCGCCGCAGGCCGGAAGGTGTCTCGGCGAACACCTGGCGGATCGTGTCGTTGAACTGCCTAACGCTTGCGAAGCCCGCAGCGAACGCGATGTCAGAGAACCGAAGCTCCGTCGTCTCGATGAGGACGCGGGCGGTCTGAGCGCGTTGTGCCCGCGCCAACGCTTGTGGTCCGGCCCCCACCTCCGCGACCAATTGTCGATGGAGGTGGCGTTCGCTGAAGTGGAGCCGCGCGGCAAGTCCCCCGACCCCTTCTCGATCTACGACGCCGTCTGCGATGAGGCGCATCGCTCGTGCGACGAGGTCTCCTCGGAGGTCCCATTCTGGGGATCCCGGCGACGCGTCGGGCCGACAGCGCTTGCAGGCTCGGAATCCATCCGCCTGTGCGGCCGCGCTCGTCGGATAGAACTTCACGTTCGCCCGCTTCGGCGTGATCGCGGGGCAACTCGGCCGGCAGTAGATCCCCGTCGAGGTGACGCCCGCTATGAACCATCCGTCGAAGCGAGCGTCTCTACTGAGGAGGGCTCGATAGCACGTGTCGAAGTCCGGTGTCATGCCCCAATCGTGGCACCGCCGGCGAGGTGTTGCTGGCGGTTATCGGACGGGGTCGTTCTAGGCGGCTTGCAGCGTTACGAACGCAGCCCGGTACGCCTCGCAGGCGTCCTGGAGTTCCTCGCGTCCGTGCAGCAGATCTCCGAGCTCCCGGTAGGTGAGAGCCAACTCGTGAGCGTTTCCCGCCGACTCGAAGTAACCGATCGCCTTCCGCAATCCTTCTTCGGCCGCGCTGGGATCGGACGAGATGTCGCACAAAGCCGTCTCACGATGCGCGATCGCGAGCACGTCGACCTCGCCTGCCTCGGCGAGATTCAGCGAACGACGTAGCAGCAATTTGGCCTCGGCCGTACGGCCGGACAGTCGTTCGACGCGGGCAAGCTCGTTCGTTGCCCGGACTTCATTCAGACGGTTGCCGGTCTCGCGGAACGCCGTGACTGCGGTCTCGAGGTGAGCGCGCGCTTCGTCGTAGTCGCCCTGCTCTCGGAGGCCGAAGCCGCGCGCGAGGTGCACGCGTCCGACGTCGAGCTTGAAGCCGAGGTTACGGAACAGCTCTTCCGCCTGCGTGTAGTGGCGTTGCGCCTCGTCGAGGTGGTTCTGGCTGAGCGAGACCCGCGCCACGTTGATGTGCATGTTGGCGAGACGTTCCGGATCGGATACGTCCGGGGCGTACTCGAGTGCCTTTTCGGCCGACGCGTTCGCTTCGCGGTAAAGCCCGAGGTGGAAGTAAACGGCAACGAGCGAAACGTGCAGGCGGAGCAAGGCCCCTGGATCCTCGAGTCCCTCCCACCTCATCGTTGCGATCGTCTTCTCGAGCAGGTGGGTGGCATAGCGTGCTTCGCCGGTCATACGTAGGCAGCGAGCCTTGCCGGCGATGGCGTCTACGGCGGCGAGGGGGCTTTCGTTCGCCACAAGCTCTATGACTGCGTCGAGACGAGCGATCGCTTCGTCGAAGTCGCGGCGAGCCTCAGAACACAAGGCGCGCCCGTATTCACCTTTCGCCTCGAGCAAGGTGAGGTCGTATCGCTTCGCCTCGCGACGAAGTTGCGTGAAGACGGTTTCGGCCTTGTCGGTATCCCCTTGGGCGAGCAGCAACCGCGCCTCTGCGAATCGATCGGCGAGTTGCAGGGGAAGGTCGGGGCGCCGCCCGGTCAAGAGTTGATCGGCGTCAACCGACAGTTTGGCGGCTAGATGTTCGAGCGCTTTCCGAGAGGGCTGGCGCTTCCCCGCTTCGATCGTGCTGACGTATGCGGCCGTGTAGGTCGGCTCCGCCAGTTCCTTCTGAGTTAGTCCCGCTTCGACTCGCATGCGCCGCAAGCGCGCTCCGAAATCCATGTCGCTCCCTTTGCTCGGTTTAACTCGGCATCTAACTAGGTTGCCCCGGTCCCGTCAGCTATTTTGCACCCTTTTGGGCATTTTTACCGGACGCTAAACCCGCAGGATAACGGCGCGTTAGCTAGAAGTTAACTTCACCCACCGCAGCGAGGGAAGGGGGTGAAGAAAAATGCCGGACTGGCCCGATGGAGTTCCACCGATCCTTAACGACTACCCCTGGGACTGATCATCCCGACGACCGAGTGACTTGAGGGAACCAAGGGCCCCCTTCGCGGTGTACGAGGGGAGGAAGAAGATGTCTTCCGTGGAGGGCCGACCACTGGACGACCGAGAGCTCATCGAGCAAGCGAGGGAGGGCGACGTCCATGCCTACGAAGTCCTCGTGGCGCGCTATCAAGGGATCGCATTCCGTACGGCTTACGTGTGCTCCGGCTCGGCGAATGACGCTGAGGATGCGGCCCAGGAGGCTTTCGTGAAGGCGTACCGCTCGTTGTCGAGGTTCCGGTCGGACGCCCCGTTCCGTCCCTGGCTACTCAAGATCGTCGCGAACGAAGCGCGCAACAAGAGGCGGGCGGAAGGACGTCGCCACGACCTGGCGCTCCGGATCGCACAAGTCGGTCCCTCGGGGGATGCGGCCCCATCTCCCGAGGCGACCGCGCTCGCCGCGGAGCGCCGCCGCCGGCTGCTCGCTGCCGTGAACCGATTGCCTCAAAGGGATCGAGAGGTCCTCGCTTACCGATTCTTCCTGAACCTCTCTGAAACCGAGATGGCGTCGCTCATGGGTTGTCGTCGCGGCACCGTCAAGTCGAGGCTGTCGCGCGCTCTCGATCGCTTGCGTCGCCTCGTAGGCGAGGACGAGACGTTGGTTTCGGGTAAGGGGGCCGCGCTATGACAGTGGCGAGGCATGGCGACCCAGTCGCCCGAGAGTTGTACGCGTTGGCGGACCGGATCGCATGGCCGACGCAGCCCGATCTCGAAGTTGCCGTCCGCGAAAGACTTGCGAGTAAGGAAGAGGCGAGCACCGGAACGGGGTGGTTAGTAGCGCGTCGAACGGCGATCCTCGGTGCGCTGGCAACCTTGGTGCTCGTCGCGACCGGCGTGCTCGTGCTCTCGGATGCGGCGCGCAACGCGGTAGCAGATTGGCTCGGCGTGGGGGGAGTGCGCATCGAGTTCGACGACACGCCTTCCGACGTCGGCGGGAGCTTGTCCCTCGGTCGACGGGTCGGCGCCGAGGAAGCAGCCGCGACGGCTGCATTCCCCTTACGCGGCCCCCGTCTCGAGGGCATCGGCGAGCCCGATGAGTTCTATGTCGACAACCGCGTCCCCGGTGCCATCGTGTCGCTCGTGTATCGACCTTCGGACGCGCTTCCCCCCGCACCTCACGCGGACGCTGGAATGATCGTCACGGAGTTCGAAGGTGAGATCGACGACGCGTTCTTCAAGAAGATCGTGTTCGAGAACACCGAGGTTCACGAGGTAACGGTCGACGGGGGCACTGGTTTGTGGCTTGGCGGCGAGACTCATTACCTCTATCGAGACCTGGACGGCGGACCGCATGAGGATGTTTCGCGGATGGCAGGTAACACGCTGCTGTGGGAACGGGACGGGATCACGTACCGACTGGAGAGCGCGCTGGGCGAGAGCGCCGGCCTGGCGATCGCAGAGTCTTTCGGCGACCTCTAGGACCTACTCGGCGTCGTGCTTCGACGGATCCACGTGAGGCTCGGCCCGAGGGTCGGAAGGGCTCCCTCGATCAAGCACCGCCTGCATGTACGGAACGATGCTGTCGACATCGTCGGTGATCGTGAAGAGCTGGAGGTCGCTTTCTGAGATCTTGCCCTCGGCAAGGAGGGTGTCGCGGAA
>JAXDJP010000251.1:0-7169 GCA_034665645.1 Actinomycetota bacterium
ACCCAGGATCCACAGTGGGTTGTAGGGGACGCTCACCACATTCGTGAAGCACGACTTGAACTCGATCGCCGGGATGCTCTCCATGGGACTGCAGGTCATCGAGAAGTAGCCGATAAGTGCCGGCACGACGATGGCAAGGCCCAAAGCTGTTGCGCGCCGGGCACGGATCTGAGTCATCCCCGCGGCGAAGGAAAGGAGCAGCCACGGCGCGGACACCTGGCTGGCCGTCGCGGTCCACGCCCCCAGCAGGGCGGAGCGACTCCCAAGGTATTGATCGGCCGCTCCGAAGACGAAGCCCATGACCACCGCGACCAGATACGCCATCGGAAAAGCCTAGACCAGACCCTTTCGTAAAGGTGGTGCCTAAGCTCGTTTTGACAGAACGTTGACGTTTACTTGCGGCGTCCCCAAGTGATCGTTGCGGAGGCTTGCGACGGCTTGAACGCGTCGTCTCCGGCGAAGCTCGCCGTTACTTGTTGCGAGCTCCCGTGGTTGATCAGGTCTACCGTTCGCGTCGCGAGTCCCGTGCCATCGGTTGTTGCCGTCCAGGTCTGGCCCGCCATCGCGAACGTCACCGTCTTTCCGGCAACCGGCCGGTCGTCGGACGTCAGTCGTGCCTGAAGGGTCACCAGAGAACCTTTCGCAGCCGTGGTACCCGTGTATGCAAGCGCCGTCGCGGCGGGCTCGACTACCTCTCGTTCGGGACAGCCGAAATCCGATAGCTCGCCGCCGGTCAATGACGGCGGCGTGTCCGTTGGAGAGGACCCCCACGTTTCGTTCGCGACCGGGCCCATCGAGAAGGACACACCGTTCGAGTCGAGCAGTTCGTCGTGTGTGAACCAAGGCCGCGTTAGTGGTGCGTCTCCCATCGTCGCCGACTGCACGTACTTACCCGTGAGCGATGCACCCGGCGCATCGACCGTGAGCGGCGCGCCGCCCACCGGGTTGATCTCTGCGTGAGTGAACACCGGACTTCCCACCGTGTACATGGGGGCTCCGCCGGCGATGGGGTAGAAGCCGAGAGCGCTCCAGACGTACCACGCCGACATCGTGCCGAGGTCATCGTTGCCCGGAAGTCCATCCGGAGCCGGGTGGAACAGTGATTGATAGTTGCGCACCAGGGCCTGGGTCTTCCACGGCTGCCCGACGTAGTCGTAGAGGTACGGCGCCTGCAGGTCGTGCTCGTTCGACGGTGCGTACTGATCGCCGAAGAAGAGAACGCCGAAAACAGTTAGGTCTTTCTGTACCTCAGGACCGGCAAGCGGGACGGACTCGTTCAGGGCCGCAGAGAAGAATTGATCGAGACGATCGATGACGCCGGCGTCGCCACCACGGCCATTACCGCCGACGATGTCGAAGAGGCCCCGCGGGTCCTGCGGCACCAACCACGTGTACTGCCAGCCGGTGCCCTCTTTGAAATTGTTTCCATCTGGCTCGGTGTTCTGGCCCGGGTCGTACGGCGTCTTCCAACTGCCGTCGGCATTGCGGGGGCGGGCGAAGCCCGTTTCGGCGTCGATCACGTTGACGTAGTTGTGCGCACGTCGGAGTAACTGGTCGCGATCGGTGTCGTGGCCCAGAGAGTCGGCCATCAAAGCGAGGGAGAAGTCGGCGATCGCATACTCGAGCGTGTCGCTCGGATGCAACGCGATCCAGCCTTGATCCAGGTAGCTGGGGTCTTTGGCGCGCCGAAACTCGAAGGCATTGTTTCGGAGTGCCGTGTAGAACTTGTCGACGTCGGTTCCATCGAGGATGCCGCGACAGTAGTTGTCAACGATCGTGGGCTGCACGGGGTCGCCGATCATGAAGTCGGGAAGCGCGTTGTCGAGGGCCCACAAGGGAAGCCGGCCGACTTGATCGTAGATATCGAGCAGCGACAGCATCATGTCCCGCGAGCGCTCGGGTTGGATCAACGAGAGCAATTGGTTCTCGCCGCGGTACGTGTCCCACAGCGAGAAATTGGCGTAATGCTCGTGGTCCGTCGCAACGTGAACCTGCCCGTCGTGGCCCATGTACTCGCCGTTGACGTCGGAATAGATATTGGGATGCTGCTGTGCGTGATACAGCGCGGTGTAGAAGGCGGTCTTGTCCGCGTCCGTTCCGCCGGTTACGTCGATGGTGTCGAGTGCGTCGGCCCACGCTGCGCGAGTATCAGAGTGCACTTCGTCGAAGCTCTTGGTCCCGGCCTCCGTCTGGAGATTTTCGAGAGCGTTCGCCAAGCTCACGAAGGAAACCCCGATCTTTGCGGTAATGGTTCGATCGAGGGGGTTCGTCGTGTCGAACGAGACGTAACCACCGGCCCCCTTGCCTTCGGCGGTCGCTCCTGCCGACGGTTGGTCCCCGTACTTCTGCCACACCCCTTGTCCCGTGAAGGGGTGATCGAATCGCGCCGCGAAGTGGATCCGGTATCCCTGGTCGCTATCTGCCCATCCCGTGACCGTGTGGTCGTCCTGGATGGTGAGTGTCGACTGGTGCACGCTCTTGCTCGGATCCTGGATGTCCCACGAGTCCGCGCTGCGACCTGCATCGAGGATCACGTTCGCCTGCGGCGATGCCGGGAACGTGTACCGCTGCAACGCTACGCGCGTGGTCGCGGTCAGCTCCGTTTGGATCCCGAAGCGATCTAGCAGCACGCTGTAATAGCCGGCCTGCGCGTCCTCGCTAGCGTGACTGAACTGCGACATCCAGGTGCGAGGGTCGCTCGAAGTTACGGGTCCTACCGACGGCATGAAGGGGACGTTCGCCGCGCTCTTGACTCCCATGGATTCGATGTGGTGCAGCGAGAACCCGCGGATGAAGCTGTCCGCATACTGGTAGCCGGTGTAAGAGAACTCGCCCTCCGTGTCGGGGCTGACCTGCACCATCCCGTAGGGGGCGTCCGGTCCCGGGAACGTGAACCCTCCGAGCGCGGTTCCGATCAGTGGATCGACGTAATCGACCGGCTCTGACGGCAGCACCTGGGCGCGCGCCGGTAAGGCCAGCAGGGAAGTGCCGAAGGCCATGAGGGCCAGAACGGCTAGGACTCGGCGCATGGACGGCTAGTTCGCCGGGGGAGTCCTCTGCTCCTTTGCGCAGCGGAGGAATCTGCAGATCGCAGCCCGGAGTTTGTATCGCAAACTAGTTGACGGATGCGCGGCAGCCGACGTAGGGTCTGCGGTACCAACTAGTTTGAGGAGCACAGAGATGGAGCGCATGGAACACGAAGCGACCGCGGTGCACTACCCCTACCTGAGAGGTCTCCTGGCCGTTCCTCTGGGTGTGCTGTTCATCTTGAGCGGACTTGGAAACATGGCGTGGGGCCCCTTTGCCCACAGCTGGGTGGTGATCGTGGCCGGAGTCTTGGCGGTCGCGGCGTATCCGGTGACGGCCCTTTATTACGTGAAGACCTACGGCCGGGTGGTCCCTAAGCGGAACACGTCTACGTTCATCGGGGCCAACGTTCTCTGCGTGGTGGTTGCGGTCGGCGGACCGATCCTGATCGACGTTCTGAACCTGCCGATCAACGGCTTCGCAGTGTCGTGGGCCGCGACCGTCCTCGTCGCCTACGCGGTGACCATCGGTCTGAGGACCTCCCACTCGCTCATCTGGGGGACGGTCTTGTTGCTGGGCCTCATCCCGGTGTGGGGCGATCCGGCGACCACGGACAGTTCGAACATCGGACTGGTGATCCTCGGGGTTGCGGCGATCGCAACGGGGATCCTCGACCATCGAGTCTTGGTCCGGATGTTCGATTCATTCGAGCCCGGTGACGAGGTCTCGCATGCTGCGGCATGAAGACGCGCTCGCGTTAGACCGGTTGATTCACGAGCCGGCGCGATTGGCGATCATGACCGTCTTGTCCTCCGTCAAGTCGGCTGACTTCGTGTTCCTGCATAGGGCGACGGGCCTCACCAAAGGGAACCTCTCCAGTCATCTCACCAAGCTGGAGGAGGGCGGTCTCGTAAAGATCGAAAAGACGTTCGTGCTCAAGCGACCGAACACGAATGTCGCGCTAACTCGTCTAGGTACGCGACGGATCGCAGATCATTGGGCTCGCTTAGAGCGACTTAAGAACCTCGGCGAGACCTCTGCGGACCAGGTGTAGCGACCGTAGATCCGAACGAGCGCGTGCACCGCACGGTGGGTTAGGGAGCGGGCGCTCCCTTGCTCTCCCAGTACTCGTTCATGGCTTTCTGACACTTGACGTACCAGGGGATGGCGAACAGCAGGATCCAAAAAGCCGTCACCGCGCTGACCGGGCTTTCGCGGCCGTCGCGCTCGTACATGCGCTGAATCTCGATCGGCAGTAAGAACCACGTGATGAAGCCGGCGAAGGCGTAGATGACGGCTCCTATGACGCCCCCAACTCCATCGCTCGTGTGACGCTTGATCTCGTCATGGGAGATGTAGGCCCAATAGATGCCGTAGAACCCCAAAGTCACTATCGATATGAGGATCTGCGCGCCGATGTTGCGGCGGTGTCCAAGTTCTCCGGGGGTGGCGGGATTCAGCGCCCCCGCGCGAGCTTCGCTTGCCATTTTTTCTCCTCCCTGGTCCGTAGCTTCCACGCTACGCCGCGACGTTCGCGCAGTCGATGGGGTTGCCCCACTCGTTCAAACGAATATGTGACTTTCAGCCGACGTTCAGTGGTTCCTCAGTAAGTTTGGCCAGTCCGATGTTCGACATGGACCATCCTGAGGAGGTTTGCGATGTCACATATTCTCGCAGCAAAGGGCTGGAAGACCGCAGTCGGTGGACTCGTAGTGGTCGCGGTTGCCGTGGGCAGTTATGTGGCGACGAGCGCTGCGAGCCCACATCACGTTCTTGCTGCGGGGCAGAAGGGAACGGGCAAGGTCGATCCCCGACAGAAGCCTTATTTCGATCCGGCGCGCTTCACGACTCGGATCGACAACGCGTGGTTCCCCCTCAAGCCCGGTATCCGTTACATCTACCGGGGGAACAGCGGGGGAACCCCAATGCGCGATGTGTTCACGGTGACGAGCCGGACCAAGGTCGTGGACGGTGTCACCACGCGAGTCATCAACGATCGCGTCTTCAGCGAGGGTCATCTCGAGGAGAGAACGCTCGATTACTACGTGCAAGACGACCAGGGGAACGTTTGGTACTTCGGCGAGGACACCGCCGAGCTCGATCGCAAGGGGCACGTCATTTCGACGGAGGGAACGTGGCATGCGGGCCGGCACGGCGCCGAGCCGGGCCTCTTCATGGAAGCCAATCCCCAGCCGGGCAACACCTACCAGCAGGAGTTCCAGCGAGGCGTGGCGGAAGACCATTTCACCGTGCTCACCCTGTCGGCGTCCGTGAAAGTGCCTTATGGGACCTTCGGACGGAACGCCCTCAAGCGGAGCGTCTTGGTTACGAAGGAGTGGACCCCCCTCGAGCCCAAGGTTCGGGACCACAAGGTCTACGTACGAGGCGTCGGCGAGGTGAAAGAGGTGGCAGTCAAGGGCCCCCAGGAGGTGGGGCATCTCGTCAAGATCGTTCGGGTGTGAGAACTTCGAGCGCTAGACCGCAAAAAGGGGCCCTGACCAGCAGCTTTAGAAGTGGGGCGCAGTCTCCGATACCAACTAGATGGAATACCGGCCGGGGGGCCGCAGGGCACAAAGTCGTGCTCGTCGTCCTTCCCCGTTTCGAGGCGTGTCCGCGTCCGCAGCTTGTCTGCTGACGCTGACGCTCGTCGTCCTCCTCTTGCCCTTGGCGCCAGCCTCGGCTGCGCCTGGAGCGTGGCCGGCCACCTGGACCGCCTATCCGAACCCGAGCGGGAATTCAATCAGCGACACCGAGGACCTGAACCCTGGATACGCCGACCTCTCCGATGGTGGGGGGGCCGCGATCTTGCCCTCGGTGTACATCGCAAACGACGGAGCTAACTCGTTCTTCCGTTTCCGGATCGGAGCGGACCCGGCAGGCGGCGGAGGGCTGGCGTCTACCGCCTACGTGATCGATCTCGCCGTCAATGGAACGCTCGTCGGCGCCGTTGGTATCGATGGCAAGTCGCCGTCGTCGGACTACGTCTACGTTGCCGATGCGGGCGGAAATGCAACCCCCGTCTATACGAACCCTTCCGGGCTTCGGGTACTGCCCGATGGCACGGGTGAGTACTTCGTGGACTTCCAAGTGCCGATGTCCGCGATCTCCGCGGTGATCCCGCAGATAACGGCCACCACTCCCGTCCAGCTGTTCTATGGAACGTCGCAGGCCGCCAACCTCACGGTCATCAACAAAGACTTCATGATCGGTGGGAGCGTGAGTTTCGCTCAGGGGGCGACCATCATCCTTCAGGAGGCTGCTCTCGACCTGACCAAGACCAGCAGCGTCGTGTCCGGGCCCAACCCGCCATCCGTCGGACAAACGACGGTCTACGACTTGGTGATCGCAGCGAAGAACCTAGGAGCCAACCCACTTCAGGGAGCCGCTATATCGGACACGATCCCCGCTTTCGCGACGATCGTCTCAACGTCGACGGGCTCGGGAACGATCTCGCGCAATGGGCAGGTCATCAACTGGAGTCCGGCGACGATCGCGCCGGGAGCAAGCGTCACCGCGACGGTAAGGATCTCGGTAACGCCGGGCAACGGGGCCGCGGGAACGAACCTCACCTTGAACACCGGCGCCAGCGGAACCGGACAAGACGCTTTAACCGGGAGGTCTACATCCGATACTTCCAACCAGATCATCGTTGGCCCGGTCGCGGGTTCGGCAGGATCACCACCGACGCCGGCGGATGATGCCGCCACGACCCCGGAGGATCAGTCGGTCTCGATCGACGTGTTGTCTAACGATTCGGACCCCGACGGAGATCCACTCATGGTCGGTTCGATCTCCTCCCCTCCAGCCCACGGATCGGGGCAGGTAGGGGTTGGCGGTCACATCACGTATACGCCGGATCCGGACTTCAACGGAACGGACACCTTCTCTTATCAAGCTTGTGACGATCAGAGTCCTTCTCTGTGCACTTCGGCGACTGTGTCGATAACGGTGACGGCGGTCAACGACGCGCCTACGGCATCTGCCGATTCAGGTTCCGTACAGGAGGATGGTTCGACGAACGTGGCGGTATTGACGAACGATTCGGACCCAGACGGGGACGGGCTGTCGGTTGCCTCGGTGACTCAGGGCTCGCACGGAACGGTAACGATCAACGGGAACGGAACCGTGACCTACACGCCCGA
>JAXDJP010000252.1:0-6456 GCA_034665645.1 Actinomycetota bacterium
ATCCGGGGCGGCATGTACGAGCGGCGACAATGTGTCGGTGACGGCTTGTTCTCCAACAAAGAAGAGAGTCAGCGATCGCTGCAACTCGTCGCGCAGACCCGCGAACACTCCGGTCATCGAGTTCCACTGTTCGACGTCTTGTGAGAAATCGAGATCTTGCGTCGACCAGTTCTGGTTCTCCCAGCGATGGTAGAGGTCGAGCGGTGTGGGACGAGATTTGAGAAGCCAGTCCATCTGCACGTAAACGTCGTCGATCTCGACGCTCCGAAGGTCTTTAAGGCTCGCGCTCTCGACGCGCTCGACGATGCCGGGGACGGAAGCGCTCACGTCGCTCATCTCGCACCTTTCATCAGGGAACCTGACCACCAGTCATGATGCACCCTCGCGGGCCCCGACGGCGCCGAAATCGGCAATTTTCCGCTACGAGCGGCCCCCCGATGCCTTCCGTTTCAGCTCGGCGGCGATGAATCGGTCTATATCGCCGTCGAGGACCGCCTGCACGTTTCCGGTCTCGACGTCGGTGCGATGGTCTTTGACCATCTGGTAAGGGTGCAGGACGTAGGAGCGGATCTGCGATCCGAACCCGATGTCGCTCTTGGCGCCCCGCAGCGCCTCCATTTCCGCCTCGCGTTGCTCGCGCGCCAAGGCCACGAGCCTCGATTTCAAGACGCGCATCGCGACTGCGCGATTCTGCATCTGAGACCGTTCGTTCTGGCACGACACCACGATCCCGGTCGGTAAGTGCGTGATGCGTACCGCCGAGTCGGTGACGTTCACGTGCTGACCGCCGGCTCCCGACGATCGATAGGTGTCGACTCTCAGATCGTCGGTGTTGATCTCAACGTCGACGTCCTCTTCAACTTCTGGAGTGACGTCGACCGAGGCGAAGGACGTGTGACGCCGCTTGGCCGAGTCGAACGGCGAGATGCGAACGAGGCGATGAACGCCGCGTTCCGCCGCGAGCAGGCCATAAGCGTGGCGTCCAGTGACCGTAAGCGTCGCTCCCTTCAGCCCCGCCTCGTCTCCCGCCGTCGCCTCGAGCAGCTCCGTTTTGAAGTTGCGCCGCTCGGCCCAGCGCTGGTACATCCGCAGCAACATCTCCGCCCAGTCCTGCGAGTCGGTTCCGCCCTCCCCCGCGTGGACCTCGAGGATCGCGGGGTTTTCGTCGAATTCGCCCCCCAGTAGCGCGAGGACCTCGAGGGTGTCGATCTCGCTCTCGAGAGCCGCGACCTCCTGCTCGACCTCCTTTGCGGTGACCTCGTCTCGTTCGGCCTGCGCGAGCTCCCACATCACCATCGCGTCCGAGGCGCGGCCGTGAAAACCGTCGTAGCGAGTTACGTCTTCGGAAAGGCGGGATAGCTCGGCCATGGTCCGCTGAGCGGTCGCCTGGTCGTCCCAGAAATCGGGGGCCGCCGAGTCTTTCTTGAGCTCCTCTAGGCGTGCCCTCTTGGCATCGACGTCAAAGGTACTCCTTGATCTGGCGGAGCTTCTCGTCGATGGTTCCCAGGCGCTCGGTTAGGTCTTCCACGCCCGAGAGAGTACCAATCCCCCCTATTTCGGGGGCCTCGGGGCGTATGTGAGATTCCCGTTCCAGCGGGGGGGCCTACGTGCCGATTAGAAGACTGATGTCACAAGTCATGGAGCAAGATCTCAAGAACTTCTTGGACGACATTCTGTTCGAGAGGGCAATCCACACGCTCTTCCAGCCGATCGTGAACCTCAAGACGGCGGAGGTGGCCGGCTACGAGGCCCTGTCACGGGGCCCCGTCGGGTCGCGCCTGGAGCGCCCCGACCTTCTTTTCGATGCGGCTCGCTCCTACGGGCGGGTCGGAGATCTCGACTGGGTATGCCGGGCGACCGCGCTTAGAACCGCGCTGGACGCGGGCATGGGCGATCCCTTGACCCTTTTCGTCAACGTGGAGCCGGAGACCCTGACCATCACGCTGCCCGAGTCCTACAAGGAGACCTGGTTCGAGGCGCGCTCCGATCTACGGGTGATCCTCGAAGTCAACGAACGCAGCTTGACCACCGGCCCTGCGGACCTCTTCCGGCGCGTGCATGAGATGCGCGAGCTCGGCTGGGGTATCGCACTCGACGACGTGGGTTCCACGCCGCGGTCCGTCGCGATGCTTCCTTTCCTGCGACCCGACGTGATCAAGCTCGACCTCAACCTTTTGAGCGAACGCCCCCGCAGCGAACTCGCGCGGATCATCCATGCGGTGCAAGGCGAGGCCGAACGCCGCGGGACCACGATCCTCGCCGAGGGGATCGAGACCGACGAGGACCTCGAGAGGGCGATGACGATGGGTGCGACTTTGGGGCAGGGATGGCTCCTCGGTCGTCCGGAAGAGATGCCCACCGCGCTACCGACCCCCAGCAGCAAGATCCCGATCTCGTCTCTGCCGGAGAAATCTCCTGCGCTGCTCACTCCGTATCAGATCCTGTCCTTGACGAAGGATGTGAGCCAAGGCAGCGAACGAATGCTGCTCGATATCAGTCGGCAGATGGAGACACACGCACTGACGCTGCGAGAGTCGCCCGTCGTCCTCAGCACATTCCAAGATGCGGCCAACTTCAAAGGCGAGTCCAAGAAACTGTATGAGGAGCTGGCCCGACGCGCCTCCTTGGTTGCAGCCTTCGGAGCGGGGATGCCCGAGGAACCTGCCCCCGGCGTCCGCGGCGGACAGATCGCTCTGGGCGATCCTCTGCAAGACGAATGGAACGTCGTAGCGGTCGGCCCGCATTTCGCAGCAGCGTTCGCCGCGCTCGATCTTGGTGTCGTCGGTCCTTCCGGCGAACGTCGATTCAACTACGCCGTGACCTACGACCGTGAAATCGTACTGACGCTTGCTTTCAGCTTGCTGTCGCGCGTCCTCGAAGCACCTCTGTAATCACTCGTTCCGCGCCTGGGGGGCCGGAAGAACCACCCGCTCGCCGGGTCCTACGAATGCTTTCCCAACCAGATACGTCGTTGTGATGCCCGTTACCGCTGCGGCTCCAAGGAGCATGAACAGAACCACGAGCTGGATCTGAGCTGCCTCGCGCGGAGATGCACCACCCAGGACCATCCCGACGAACGCGCCCGGGACACCCACCAATCCGACGTTCTTCGTGGCATCGATGATCGGGATGAGGCCGGAGATCGCGGCCCGTCGCTGATAAGGACGAAGTGCTTCAGAGGTGTGCACGCCGAGCGCCAGCCGAGCCTCGACCTCAAGAACCTTGTCCATCAGGTCGTCGCGCAAGCGCGCTCCGGTGAGAGACGCGGCGGTCATCGAATTCGCAAAGAGCATCCCGGAGATCGGTATGAGGTTGCGCGCGTTGAAGTCGAAGGCTCCGAGCCCGAAGAGAACCGCAACCGATATGCCCGACGCGATCGCGATGGAAAGAGCGGCGACGGTCGGAGCTCCGGGGACGTCGTGGAGACGACGAGAGGCCGTCCAACACGCCGCTCCGAACATGACCACCAGCAACAGGGACGCGAGGCCGAAGTGAGAGAAAACGACCGTTATCACGCTCGCGAGCGCCGCCAGTTGCACGAGAGCTCTAACGACTGCGATCGCCAGCTCTTTCTCGAGGCGCAGTTTCTGTCGGCGTGAGATCGCCACCGCCAGAGCAACGAGCGCCAGCGAGATCAGCACGCCCTTCACGAGACGTCCTCCGGCCAGACAGAGTCCATCGAGGCAGGGGGGCCGGTGTATCGAACTCGACCCTCATCAAGAAGTACCGCGTGTTGAGCGACCCTCTGCGCCTGAGCAAGGTCGTGAGTTACTAGAGCGATCGCGATGCCGCGGTCGGTGAGATTGCGAAGGAGGGACTCGATCTTCGCGGAGGCGTTCTGATCGAGAGCGGAAGTCGGTTCGTCCATCAGCAGAACCTCCGGAGCGCGTACCAAGGCTCTCGCTATGCAAACGCGCTGCGCCTGTCCTACCGAAAGAGCCGTCGATTCACGATCGAGGAAGGTGTCGGGAAGCGCAGCCGCGTCGAGAGCGGTGCGGCACTGCGCCTCGGTGACGTTGGGTAGTCCGTAGGAGAGATTCGAGCGAACGCCCCCGGGGAAGAGCACCGGAGTTTGGAAGATCATGCCGACGCGTCGACGCAAGGACGTCGGTTCGATATCGCGAACATCGACCCCGTCTAAGAACACACTCCCCGAGATCGGCTCTTCGAGACGGTTGAGGCATCTCAGGAAACTGCTTTTCCCGGCCCCCGAGGGACCGACGATGGCAGTCACAGAAGCCGTTTCGAAACGAACGTTTACATCGGAAAGCACGCGGCGACCACCGCGATCGAGAGACACCTCACGCGCTTCCAGCGGGAAGCGATCCGGCGAAGCCACCCGATGAGGTTATCGAGCGATCGGAGCCACCGAAGAAAGGAAATGAGAAAGGGGCCGGTTCCCCGACCCCTTCTCTCTACGCACCTGTTGCGTCTACCTGCGGGCGGCTGCGCCTCGAGTCAATCCCGCACCCACGAGGATCAATGCGAGTCCAAGGAAGAAGAATGGGATGACGCTCGAACCCGTGAACGGAAGCGTCTTTGTTGCGGCTGCAGCTTCGGCTTTAGGAGAGGTCTTGGAGCCTCGGTGATACGTCACACCTAGAACCGTATCCGGAGCGTTAACGGTCCCGGCGAGGACGATGCCCTCAGGGACGGGCCCCGCGACGCCGGGCGAACCGTTGCCCGAGAACCCGGGGAACTCAACGCCCTCTCCCGGCTGGCCCTCACCGTTCTCGATCTCTTCACCAAGAACCTCGTCATCGCTACCTTCGGTGTCACCGGCCTCGTTCGCCTCGTCACCTTCGTCCGTGTCCTCGGTGTCGGCCTCATCGACGCCCTCGTCGCCGGGCGTGGCGGCCGGGTGATTCCCACACCAGCCGTTGTTGTCGTCGTCGAAGTCATCGTCGTTACCGCATCCGTTGTTGCCATCTTGGTCGGCCGTGTCGGTTCCTCCCGGGCCCGCGGACTTATCGTCGCCCCAGCTGCCCTCGTAGCGCTGGGGGCCCTTGGAGTCGTCGGGGTTGGACTCCGCTTGCCCCTGGTTTCCCGATCCACCGTTCTCGACGGAGCGATCGTTGCCGGACGGGTGCGCGTTGTCCCCCTCGTCGGAGGTCGAGTGGTCGTCCTCGCTGGCCGTGCTGCTGCTTGAGTCTGCGTCGCCGTCGTGATCCGACCCGTCCGTCTCGCTGGAGCTGGGGCTTGAGGCGTCGGAGGAGCCGTCCTCGGCGGTGGACTCGTCCTGCGAGCCTCCTCCATCGTTCGCATGCTCTTCGGAAGATCCGCCGTTCCCGTTATTCGTGTGTTCCGTGGAAGAGCTCTGCTCGGACGATCCCTTGCCGTGCTCGTCGTTCTTGGCTGCAGCCGGCAACGCCAGGGCCGCAAGAAGGATCAGGGCTACTACTAACGCTGAGTTGCGTCGTTTCATAATTTCCTTTCCGTCCCGCGAGGGGCAATCACAAGAGGTGTTTAGCCCCGATATGCCCGATTTCGGGAGAAAAGAAACCCTGCTTCCCTCGCTTCAGGGAACTGGTAACTCTAGGAAGTAGCTACAGGGCGGCTGCGCCGGGGCGACCGTGGCACTGCTTGTACTTCTTGCCGCTGCCGCACGGGCAAGGAGCGTTCCGCGGGATCTTGTCCGATACCGCCTGCTCGATATGGATCTCCTCGGGCTCCGGCACGGCACCGTTGCCGGACTCGTCGGCCGGTGGCGCCGCCTGCATCTGTGCCATCGGGATCTGCCGGCGCTCTTGCCGCATCCTGGTCGGCTGGCTCCGCGCCCTTTCCTCTTCCCTCACGGCCTCGATGTGGAAGATGTAACGGGCGAAGTCTTCCTTAACGATCTCCTGCATGCGGAGGAACATCTCGAAGCCCTCACGCTGGTACTCGACGAGGGGGTCGCGCTGTCCCATCGCACGGAGACCGATCCCCTCTTGGAGATAATCCATCTCGTAAAGGTGCTCGCGCCACCGGTTGTCGATCACCGATAGAAGAACGAGTCGCTCGATCTCGCGCAGTTCGTCCGTCCCGAGCTCGGCCTCACGTTCCTGGTAGACCTTGACCGCGTCTTCCAAGAAGGCTGTGTGTACCTCGTCGTACTCGACGATCGTTGGATCGAAATCCCCGGGCTTCAAGTTGGCCGGATAGATCTCGCGCATGCGCGAGAAGAGCTGCTCCCAATCCCAGTCCTCCGGCGGAAGATCTGGATTTGCGTTCTCGGCGATGGCGCCTTCGATCACGTCCGTGATGAGGTCGAGAGCTTGGTCGTGGAAGTCCTCGCCTTCGAGGATGCGGCGGCGTTCCGCGTAGATGATCTGGCGCTGCTTGTCCATGACCTCGTCGTACTTGAGGACGTTCTTCCTGATCTCGAAGTTCTGTGCCTCGACCTGGGTCTGAGCGCGCTCGATCGCGCGGGAAACCATCTTCGCCTCGATCGGAACGTCGTCCGGGATCTTCAGC
>JAXDJP010000253.1:0-5231 GCA_034665645.1 Actinomycetota bacterium
ACACCGTAGATGTACGTCAGAGCGACATCCAGCCGCTTCTCACGGGGAATGTCGACACCGGCGATACGAGCCAAACCAGCCTCCCTAGATCTCTCTTAGCCCTGCCGCTGCTTATGCCGCGGATTCGAACAGATCACCATCACGCGTCCATTGCGCCTGATGACCTTGCACTTGTCGCACATCTTCTTGACGCTGGGACGAACCTTCATCTCTTCCTCTCCGCCTACTTGTAGCGGTAGACCACGCGACCCCTGGTGAGGTCGTAGGGCGACAGTTCCACGAGCACCCGATCGCCGGGCAGGATCCGGATGTAGTGCATCCGCATCTTTCCGGAGATGTGTGCCAGCACCCGGTGGCCGTTGTCTAGCTCGACGCGGAACATGGCGTTGGGAAGCGGCTCAAGCACCGTGCCCTCAACCTGGATCCCCTCTTCCTTTGCGGTAGAGGAGGCCTTCTCCTTGTTCTTAGCCTTTGCCATACTTATCCCGACCTAGATCAGCGTGCGATTGTCCGGCGCGGGGTATCGTGCCAGTAGCCCCGATTCGGCGACCCATCGACGGCGCCCCTTAAGGCGCGCAAAAACTTGGGTCAGCCAGCCCGTAAGGATAGCAGACGCCTCCCCTTTACGCGGCCTCACCCGGCCTTCTCGTAAGGACCTCGTGCCCGTCCTCGGTGATGGCCACTGTGTGCTCGAAATGGGCCGATAGAGAGCCGTCGGCGGTCACGACCGTCCAGCCGTCCCCCAGCGTCTTGGTGGCGGCCCCACCGACGTTCACCATGGGCTCGATAGCGAGGGTCATGCCCGGCGCGAGGGCCTCGCGGCGCCCGGGGGGGCCGTAGTTCGGAACCCAGGGCTCCTCGTGGAGCGATCTCCCCACGCCGTGTCCGGCGTACTCCTGGACCAGCGAGAACCCGGCGGGGAGGGCCAGCTGCTCGACCGCGTACCCGACATCTCCGATCCGGTTGCCCGGCCGGCACTCCGCTATGGCGGCCTCGAGGGACTCGGCGGTGATCTTGAGGAGGCGGGCGGCCTCGGAATCGACCTGCCCGACGGGGAACGTCCACGCGGTGTCGGTGTGGAAGCCGTCATACAAGACGCCTACGTCGATCGAGATCAGGTCGCCTTCTTCGAGGGGGCGGTCGTTAGGGATGCCGTGCACGATCACCTCGTTCGGGGACGCGCAGATGGAGGCCGGGTAACCCCGGTATCCCTTGAACGAAGGCTTACCACCGGCGTCCGTCACCATCTCTTCGAAGATTCGATCGAGTTGTGCGGTAGTGACCCCTGGAGCCACCTCTTCGCCGAGCTTCCCCAGAGCGGCACCGAGGATCTTTCCTCCGCGCCTCATCGTGTCCAGTTCGGCCGCCGACTTCTTGTAGATCACAGCCCCTCGACGATGCGACCGAAAACCTCTTCGGTCGTGCCTTGCCCGTCGACCTCTCGTAACAACCCCTTGTCCTCGTAGTACGCCTTCAATGGTTCCGTTTGCTCGTGATACAGCGCCAGCCGCGAACGGATAGTGGCTTCGTCGTGATCGTCGGTGCGGCCGACGACCTCCCCACCGCACACGTCGCAAGTCCAGTTCTGCTTCGGCGGGTTATCGATGTGATAGTTCCGACCGCACTTGCTGCAGGCGCGGCGACCCAGCAACCGGCGGAGAGACACTTCTTCGGGAACGTCGATCACGAGCGCGGCGTCCAGCTTGAAACCTTGGCTCGCCAGGATGTCTTCCTCTAGTGCTTCGGCTTGGTGGAGGTTGCGCGGAAATCCATCTATCAAGAAGCCCTCCTGAGCGTCTTCAGCCTCGAGTCGTTCACGGACGACCTCGATCGTCAGTTCGTCGGGGACGAGGCGCCCGCTGTCCACGATCTCGAGAACCTTCTGACCCAGTGAGGTGCGACCCTTGATCGCCCAACGGAAGATCTCGCCCGTTGAGATGGCCGGGATCCCGTACTTCTCCGCGATCAGCGCTGCCTGGGTGCCCTTACCTGCGCCCTGGGGGCCGAATATGACGAGTCGCATCTATTCCCGCGCTACTTGAGGAAGCCTTCGTAGTGACGCATCATCAGCTGCGACTCGATCTGCTTCATCGTCTCCAGCGTCACGCCGACGGTGATGAGGATCGACGTTCCACCGAACGGCAGGTTCCTGATGTTGAACGCAGCCAGGAAGATCGACGGCAGCAACGCGATCGCTGCGATGAAAAGCGCTCCTGGCAGAACGATGCGAGTGAGGATCCTGTCTAGGTACTCGGCGGTCTGCCGCCCCGGTCTGATACCGGGGATGAACCCTCCGTACTTCTTGATGTTGTCGGCGACATCGGTGGGGTTGAAGCTGATCGCCGTATAGAAGTACGCGAAGAACACGACGAGGACCCCGAAGATGGTCATGTAGGCGGGACTCGACGGATTGACCAGGTTGTTCGAGATGAAGCTCTGGAGACCCGCGTTCTGGATCGTGTTCTGCAGAAGCGTAGGTATATAGAGAACGCTGGACGCGAAGATGATCGGGATAACGCCCGCTTGGTTCACCTTCAGCGGGATGTAGGTCGAACTGCCCCCATACATCCGGCGCCCGACGACTCGTTTCGCGTATTGGACCGGGATCCGTCGTTGCCCTTGTTCCATGATGACGATCGCGACGATCACGCCAAGTCCGATCAAGATGAGCGCGGTGAACAGGGTGGGGCCCTTCTGAGCCAAGATCGCATTGCCCTCAGAGGGAAGCCGCGACACGATCGACGTGAAGATGAGGATCGACATCCCGTTCCCGATTCCTCGCTGGGTGATCAATTCGCCGAGCCACATGATGAGGGCCGTACCGGCCGTCAGCGACAGAACGATCAGACCGACGCGGGGAGCGTTGAAGTTCGGGATCAGATCGACGGGCTGCCCTGCCCCGTTCTGGATCTGTCCTCTATGGAACAGGAATGCAAGACCCGTGGACTGCAGGATCGCAAGAACGACCGTGAGGTAACGGGTCCACTGCGTGATCTTCTTGTAGCCGGACTCGCCTTCCTTGGACCACGCCTCGAGCTTCGGGATAACGACCGTCAGCAGCTGCATGATGATCGAGGAGGTGATGTACGGCATGATCCCCAGAGCGAAGATCGCCATCTGCGTCAGCGCACCGCCAGAGAACAAGTTGATGAACTGGAACACCCCACCGGTCGCGCCGCGAGCGAAGTCCTGCGCCGCCTGCACGTCGATGCCGGGAGTAGGGATGTGTGAGCCCAGGCGGTAAACGCCGATGATCAGTACGGTGAAGAGGATCTTCTTTCGAAGGTCCGGGACCTTGAACGCGTTGGCGAAGGCTCCTAAGAGGTTCATGCACCGTCCCCGCTAGAGCGCTTCGGTGTGACGTCGATGATTTCGGTCGTTCCGCCGGCAGCTTCGATACGCTCCTTGGCCGTCGCGCTGAACGCGTGAGCGCGCACCGCGACCTTGCGGCCGAGTTCGCCGTTGCCCAGAACCTTGATCAGCTTGTCGGATTTGTGGACGAGGCCCGCGGCTCGGAATTCATCCGGGCCGAGCGCGTCGCCGTCGAGTTCCGCAAGGTCGTCGACATTCACGACTCCGTAACGGGTGCGTTGGGGGGGCCGGAAACCCTTGAGCTTCGGCAAGCGCCTCGCGAGAGGCATCTGCCCACCCTCGAAGAAGAGGTGAACCTCGCCTCGAGCGCGCGAGCCCTTGGTCCCGCGGCCCGCGGTCTTTCCCCTGCCGGAGCCGTCGCCGCGGCCGACACGCTTCCTCTTCTTATGGGAGCCCTCTGCGGGCTTCAGCTCGTGGGGCTTCATTCGTCAGTCTCCTCAACTTCGACCAGATGAGACACGGCCGAGAGCATCCCTCGGATCTCAGGCTTGTCGTCGTGAACGACCGTGTGCCCCAGACGCCGCAATCCTAGGGCACGTATCGTCCCTCGTTGCTTGGCGCCCCGACTCACGGCGGATCGCACCTGGGTCACTTTCAACTTGGCCATGTTCCCTCGTCTCCGGTCGTATCGATTCTTTAGGCGGGTGAAGAAGTCACTTTGTCGAGCAGCCACGGCGGAGCGACCTCGGAAGCGGACTTGCCGCGCTTCTTCGCGATCTCGTCGGGGGTTTTGAGACCCTTCAGCGCCGCCACGGTGGCGTGGATGATGTTGATGGCGTTGTCCGAGCCCAGCGACTTCGAGAGGATGTCGCGGATCCCCGAACACTCGAGGACGGCTCGCACGGGACCGCCCGCGATGACCCCGGTTCCCGGTGAGGCCGGTTTCAAGAGAACGACGCCTCCCGAGTCCTCGCCGATGATCTGGTGCGGGATCGTCTGCGCCACCATCGGAACGCGGAAGAAGTTCCTCTTCGCCTCCTCGACGCCTTTCGTGATCGCGGCCGGCACCTCGCGGGCCTTGCCGTAGCCCACGCCGACTTGTCCGGCGCCGTCTCCGACGACTACTAGAGCCGTGAACGAGAACCGGCGACCACCCTTGACCACCTTCGAGACGCGGTTGATCGAGACCACGCGCTCCTCGTACTGGGTGCGGTCGTCGTCCCTGCCTCTACCGCCTTGTCTGCCTCGTCCCATTCAGTTCCTCCCTAGATGCATCAAAACTCGAGGCCGCCTTCGCGGGCCCCGTCGGCCACGGCCTGCACGCGGCCCTTGTACATGAATCCCCCACGATCGAACGTGACCTGCTCGATCCCGGCCGACTTCGCCTTCGCTGCTACCGCCAACCCGACCGACTTCGCTTTGGCGCGCGGATCGGCTCCCTCGCCTTCGACGAGCGTCGATGCCGCGGCGAGCGTCCGGCCCGCACCGTCATCGATGATCTGCGCATAGACATGGCGGTTCGAGCGATACACGGCGAGACGGGGCCGCTGCGCGCTCCCCAATACCTTCTTGCGGACGCGGCGATGCCTCCTCTGACGCCCTCTCACCTTCGCTGTAGTCATTGCTCTTCCTTACTCCTAGTTCCTAGTGAACCTACGCGCCGGCCTTGGCGGCCTTACCGCCCTTACGACGGATGTATTCACCTTCGTAGCGGATCCCCTTGGCCTTGTAGGGCTCGGGTTTCTTGATCGCTCTGATCTCGGCCGCCGTCTGACCGACCAATTCCTTGTCGATGCCGCGCACCGTGATGCGCGTCGGCGTCGGCACCTCGAACTCGATACCGCTGGGAGCCGGCTTCCGCACCGAGTGCGAGAACCCGACCGCCAACTCGAGGTCGTTCCCTTGCTTGGTGGCCCGAT
>JAXDJP010000254.1:0-10015 GCA_034665645.1 Actinomycetota bacterium
CAGTCCGTACCCCTGCATGACAACCGACCCCAGGCGCTCCGATGCCGCACTTGCCAGGTTTCCCCCCAGGGGGGCCGCGCCCGACATGATCACCTCGAGGCTCCCGAGGTCGTACTTGTCGACGACCGGATGTTTCGCAAGGGCAAGGATGATCGGCGGCACGAGGTACGCACGAGTGACCTTGTGGTCTTGCAGCAGCGTCAGGAACTCCTCTAGGTCGAAACGCGGCATCGTGACAATGGTTGCTCCTAAATGGATCGCGATGTTCATGATCACCGTCATGCCGTAGATGTGGAAGAACGGCAGCACCCCGATGACGACGTCCCGTTCGCTCGTCGAGTGTGGCTCCAACGCCTGGCAGATGTTCGCGACGATGTTGCGGTGCGTCAGCATCACGCCCTTCGGCAAACCCGTCGTGCCACTGGAGTAAGGCAAGACCACGAGGTCCTCTGCGGCATCCACCTCGACGTTCGGGACCGGTCCGGTCGACGTAAGCAGTGCCGCGAACGGGGTCGCGCCCTCACCCTCGCCGAGAACGAACACCTCCTCGACGTCCGTTTGACCGGCCGCCTCCAACGCCCGATCGAGGAACTGAGGGATCGTGAGGAGATACTTCGCCTTCGCGTGCTTCAGTTGGAAGGACAACTCCTCGACGGTGTAGAGAGGGTTGATCGTCGTGACGATGCCGCCGGCCAGCACCGCTCCGTGGAACGCGACCGCATACTCGGGAACGTTCGGCGAGAAGATGGCGAAGACGTCTCCCTTGCCAAAACCTCTCTCTGCAAGACCAGCCGCTACGCGCTCCGTCCCCGAAACCAGTTGGGAGTAGGTGATCGTCCTGCCCGTCGGGCCGTCGATCAACGCTGGTTTGTCGCCACGCGCCGCCGCTTCGCCCAGCACGAATCTCGGGAGAGAAACGTTTGGGATGTCTACCTCTCCGTACGGACTCTTGACGACCACGCAAAGCCTCCCCTCGCCAGATGTCGGAAAGAGGCTAACGCTTCGGTCAATCCTCGGCGGGGCCCGGCGCCTCATCGCCGCGGCGATCTCTCGGCGTGGCGTCTCGTAGGTAGCGTTCGATCTCCGAAGCCAGCTCCTCGCCCGATACCGTCCGCTGCTCTTCGTTCATCGCCTCGAGCGAGCGCACGTGCTCTTGAGCCTCCGGCTGATCCGCGATGACGGTGTCGAGGCGAGCGCGGTGAGCCCGCTCCTCGTCCAAGAGTTCACGCAGTGGGACGTCGATGTCGAGGTGGCTCCCGAGCCTGCGCACGAGAGCTATCACGCCCGACGGGTACGAGCCGGTGACGTAGTGCGGGACCTGGACGAAGAATCCAACGGTCGGGATGCCTCCTTCGGCAACCTTCTGATCGATCATGCTGACCGCGGCGGCCGGGACGCGGAGCAAGCCCTCGGGGGGCCTCACCTCGCCCTTGAGGAGCGAGAGATCGGAGGCCGTCGTCATCACCGGCGCGGGCAAAGTGTGCGGAACCGCCGCGGGAACGGAACCGAAAGTGATCAGCTGTGACACGCCGAGCTTGCGTGCCAGGTCCAGTACGGCCGCCGAGAACCCGTTCCAGGCTAGATCCGGCTCCGACCCGGACAACACGAGCAGGTCTCGTTCCGCGAGGACACCATGCTTCACGGTCACCTCGGGCCACACCGTTCGTTTCGTTACGCCGTCGACGATGTCGAGGATCGGGCGCTGACTTCGGTAGTCGAACAGCGCGTCACCGTCGAAGCGAGCGATCGTTCGAGCCTCTCCCGCGACATGGGTGGCCGCGTCGGTTCCTGCGGAAGCGGCGTCCACCCAACCCGAGAGGGCCGAGATCATGACCGGCTCACGAAGCACCGGCTGATCGAGCAGTGTGTACATCTCTCTCCTGTCGCCCGGCTACGAGCCGGGCACCGCGAAGATCTCAAGGGCGATGTTGTCCGGATCCTTGAAGTTCAAGCAATGACCGTACGGGACATCCTGGATGTCGGAGTAACGGACCCCCTTTTCGTCGAACGCCGCCTTCCATTCATCGAGCGCCGCCCGTGAAGTCACCGAGAAGGCAACGTGATCAAGCCCGGTGCGGCCTGGGTGGAACTCGTCGCCGGTTCCGCCCTCGTGCTGACGCAGACCGAGTATCACGTTCGCGTCCGGGAGGACCCCGACGACGTAGCGGATCCCCTTGTCCTCACCTTCCATGAGCAGCTGCCAATCCAATACGTCCGCGTACCAAGCTCTGCTTCGATCGAGATCGGTAACCGTGAAAGCCACGTGCGACACTCCGCTCAATTGCGGCATCTACGAACTCCTCCTCGTGGCTCCTTCTGGACCATCTAATCCTGGACCATCTAATCCCTCGGGAAGCCGAACGACAACGGGCTTCTCGTCATCGAGCTACAGGAGCCCTTTGATCCGGCCACCGTCTACCTGAAGCGCCACACCCGAGACGAACCTCGCAGGTTCGGAGCAAAGGAACGCCACGACGCGTCCGAAGTCGGCCGGATCGCCGACGGGCTCACCCCCATCGACGATGCCTAACGCTCGTGACCGCTCGGTCGCGTGGAGCCCAGGACATGCGAGGTTCAGCGTGATCCCGTCGTCGAAAAGCTCCTTAGATGCGAGCTTCGCCCACGCCCAGAGCCCCGTGCGCGAGACATTGGACAAGGCGAGGCCGGGGATGGGTTCCTTCACCGATGTGGAGGTGATCAAACAGCACCGTCCCCAGCCCTTCGCGCGCATGTGAGGTACTGCTTCTTTAACCAATCGAACCGATGTCAAGAAATTCGCGTTGAACGCGCTTTCGAAATCTTCGTCCGCGGGATCGAACGACCCTCCGGGGGGAGGACCTCCCGCGTTCGCCACGACGATATCGATGCCGCCGAACGCCTCCAAAGTGCGATCGACCAAAGATCGCGGAGCGGAGGGCTCCGTTACATCCGCTTCGATCGCGAGGACGTCGACACCGAGCGCGGCGATCTCCCGTTCGGCGTCTCGGAGCGCCTCGACGCCGCGTGCGCAGATGACGACGTTGGCGCCCTCTTCCGCGAAGGCAAGAGCCGAGCCCTTACCCAGCCCCTTCGACGAGGCGGTCACGAGTGCGGTACGGCCTCTTAGCCCGAGATCCATCGGGTCGTTCTATTACAGATCTCGAGGTGGGGTGAATCCGAAAGATCTATCTATCGGAATGGCGATGGTTCTTGGAGACCCCGCCCCGGTGCGAGTTCGCGCCCGCGTGGTTCGCGTTCTTCGTCTTGCTCTTTTTAGGCTTCTTAGCGTGCGCGTGACCGTGATCGGGCGGCGCGGCTGCGGTATCTGGATCGTCCGGCTCGTCGGTGGGTTCGTCGGTGGGATCCTCGGCCGCGGGTTCGTCATCAGAGGGGTCGGCTTCAGAGGGGTCGGCTTCAGAGGGGTCGGCGGCAGGCTCTGTCGTCACCGTCGTGAAGGGGTCTTGCTGCGCTACCGCGGCGTCCCCCGCCGATGGATCGACGTCCCGGCCCCCCCGCTGGGGGTCCGATCCTTCCTCGCCCGGAGTCGTGGAAGGTTCGCCCGCGTCGCCGGTCGCTAGGTCGGCCCACGGGTTGTCGGCCGTGGAGACGTCCGCGGAGTCGTCCTCATAGTCGCCTCGATCGGTCGGGACCCACGTCACGGCTCCGTTCTCCGGCTCGAAAGCGGCGGCCACGGATGCTTCCCCGGCCTCCCGTTGGTGGTGACGTCCGTGCGCTACGGCGGGCATGACGCCGCCCAGCACCGCCGTCATCGTGACCGCCGCGCCGAGCGATGCCGTTCCGGCCGCGAAACCGCCTGCCTGAGCTTGCTGCACCCAGTTCCCGAATCCACCGACGATCCGTTGAAGAGCGTTCGACAGCGACATCCACAGCGTCAGGGCGCGCTTGCCGGAATAGTAAGCAAGGAACGCGTCGACGACCTCGGGATCCAATTGATTCCCGGAAGCGCGTTTCAGGATCTCGATCGCTTCGGCATGGTTGCGTCCGTGACGGTAGGGCCGGGCCGACGTGATCGCGTCGAACGTGTCGGCAACGGCTACGACGCGGGCACCGATGGGGATCTCGTCACCACGCAGCGCGTCCGGGTATCCGCGCCCGTCCATGCGTTCGTGGTGATGGCGCACGATGTCCGTGATCTCCGAGTCGCCGAGACGCTCGACCATCCGCGCCCCCGTGACCGGGTGCTGCTTCATGACGGCGAACTCTTCGTCGGTAAGGCTTCCCGGCTTCAGGAGGATCTCACTGGGCGTCTCAACCTTCCCGACGTCGTGCACCGCAGCGGCGGTTCTGATCTTGCTCACTTGCGCCGGAGAGAGACGCATCGTCTTTGCGATCATGTGTGCGAACCTCGTTACGCGTCTGCTGTGACCGTGTGTGAACGGGTCGCCGGCCTCGAGCGCGGCCGCGAGCTCCGTGAGCACCTCCGCCTGCCGCTTTGGAGACATGAAGATCTCGTTGCGCACGTGCCCCGCGCGATCGACACCCAGGATTCGCATCGCATCGGAGAGTTTCTTCTCGGTGCGGATGCGGCGCAGCCACCCCCACAGCATCAAGTCACCGAAGACGAGGTCCTTGGAGCCGGGGTGCCGCATCCACGCGCGGCTCATTATCTGGGCGAGCAAGATGGAGAGGACTATCGATCCGAGGATCGATGTGATCGACGACGAGATGATCCCCGACGTCTCGAGGAAATAGATGCCCAGCGAGGGCAGGACGAGCACGAGGAGCGTCGCCGCCAGTACGTTCGGCAACTGACGCGCGGCCTTTGCTCGGCCGGTCGACTCCGCCACCCCCGCCTCCGTCCTTCTTTCTAAGGAGAGCTTTCTTCCGACATTCCGGATATCTAATCGACACTCCGCTCGCCCTCCTTGAAGAAATTGGCAGCCCTTTCGAGGGGTATCCCAGGCGGCGGGGAGGGGTAGCGTGCCGCCCATGACCTTTGTCCAGTCGGCGCCCTCTCGGCAGTTCTCTCCCGGAAGCACGTGATCCAGCCGCCGCCTCCCGGCCCTCCCGATCGCAGCCTCTTGGCGATCGCGGCCAAGCGCCCGGTCCTCACCGGCATCGCCGGAGCCCTCTGCATCGCCTCATCCGGGGTGCTCGTGAGACTTGCCGACGTCTCGCCCACGACCACGGCCGTCTTCAGATGTCTCTACGCGCTCCCCTTCCTCGGGCTGCTGGCGCGGCGCGAAGATGCCCGCTTCGGCCCACGCCCGGGGCGGGCGCGGAAACTAGCGATGATCGCCGGGATCTGTTTCGCGGCGGATCTCATCCTGTGGCACCACGCGATCGCCGCCGTCGGCGCCGGACTGGCGACCGTCCTCGGCAATCTTCAGGTGCTCGTAGTGGGGCTCCTCGCATGGGTACTTCTCTCCGAGCGACCACCCAGCCGGATCTTCGGGGCGATCCCGGTCGTGCTTTTCGGCGTCGTCTTGATCTCGGGTGCAGTAGGCGGCGGAGCGTACGGAGACCACCCGGCATTGGGGGTCATCTTCGGCGCGCTAACGTCCCTCGCGTACGCGGGCTTCCTGCTTGTCCTTCGTCAAGGATCTAAAGATCTACGGCGCGTCGCGGGACCGCTTTTCGATGCGACAGTCGTCGCGTGCATCGCGTCCGTTGCCTTCGGCTTGATCTCTCAAGAGGTGGATCTCGTTCCGCACTGGCCATCGCACGGATGGCTGTTCGGCCTGGCTCTCACGTCGCAGGTGGTCGGGTGGCTGCTCATCTCGACGTCGCTGCCTCGCCTACCCGCGGCACTTATCTCTATGCTGCTTCTCGTGCAACCGGTCGGAGCGTTGGCGCTCGGCGCAGTCGTGTTGGAAGAAGATCCGTCCCCCGTTCAACTCCTAGGGGCCGGGCTCATCCTTGTGGGCGTGCTGTTCGCGTCCTCGGGACACTCGCGCAGCGGGATCGATGAACCGCCCTTTGCCGAACGAGAGCCCGAGCTCGCTCGTGACATCGCGCCGATCGCGGAGGCATCTCGATGAAAGGGCCGGAACGGATCGCGCCCGGCGTGTGGCTCCTTCGTGGCGGAGTACCGCGGACGATGAACGTCTACCTCCTTGAAGACGAGGGCCGCATCACCGTTTTCGATGCCGGCGTGAGATCCATGGCAACGAGCATCGTTCGGGCCGCGGATGCGATGGGCGGGATCCGCCGGGTCGTGCTGGGTCATGCGCATTGCGACCATCGCGGCGCAGCGCCGAAGCTTGGAGCCCCGGTCTTCTGCCATCCCGCGGAGCGCGCCGACGCCGAAGGAGACGGCGGGCTGCATTACGCAGATACCAGCAAGCTGAATCCGCTGGGACGTCTCGTGATGCCGAGGCTCCTTCGGATGTGGGACGGGGGGCCGGTCTCTATCGCCGGAACGGTCGACGAAGGAGACGAGATAGCAGGTTTCGAAGTCGTCCACGTGCCCGGCCACTCTCCGGGACAGATCGCCTTGTGGCGCTCCTCCGACAGGGTGGCGCTGACGACCGACGTCTTCTACACGCTCGATCCCCAGACGGGGATCAAAGGAGCGCCCCGCCTCCCCCACGAGGCCTTCAACCTCGATACCGAGGAGGCGCGAGGGAGTCTCGTGAAGCTTGCCTCGCTCGAACCGGCGGCCGCGTGGCCCGGTCATGCCAACCCCCTGAAAGGTGACGTTAGGGGGGCATTGATGCAGGTAGCGGCCCTTTAACGGAGAAACCTCTCGAATAGCCACAGGACTATCCTTGGGCGCCTAAAACCCGTCGTCCAAGCCTGAACGAGGAGACGTACATGCCGAAGCTTCCACCACTCAAGTTCTTGATCGCGTCGCTCGCCGCGGTGCTTCTAGTCGCCTCCGGCGCCGCAGTGTCCCTGCAGGGAGCAACCGGTACGGGTGCGGGCAGCTCTGCCCTCGCCGCGGGATGTCCGGCGGGCTACCACCCCGAATACCTCGACTCGGAGCCGGGTGGCCTCTCAGCTGCGACGAAATCGATAATGGGAGAAAGCACGCTTCGGGTGAGCGGTTGCGTGAGCGACAAGCATCCTGAATCGCTCCTCGAGCTCCAGGGCGGGTTCCAGCAGAGGTTCGCCCAGCAGGCGGCCCCGACCGGCGTTCTGCCGAAGGACTCGCTGCTCAAAGCGATCAAGCAGCGCAAGCAGGTGCTGCGGCAGGGCCAGAAGCCGGTGAACCGCCACGCGTGGAAGCCGGTAGGCAAAGGCCCGCTCAAGGCCAGGGACAAGAAGTACCCCGGCGTCAGCGGACTCGGCTTGGTGAACCTCGCAGGCCGCGTCACCGACTTCGCCTACATCGATCGCAAGGACAAGAGCTACCCGGACACCGTCCTCGCCTCGATCGTGCAGGGCGGGATCTGGAAGTCGAAGGACCACGGGCAGCATTGGAAGCAGATCAGCAAGAAGCTTCCTACCCAGATCGTTGGTTCCGTTGGCTACACCCCTTACAAGCACACCATCGTCACGATCACCGGGGACGGCTCCTTCGGGCGCAGCAGCCGCGAAGGCGCTGGTGCGTACTACACGCGCAACGGCGGCAAGACGTGGAAGCACTCCAAGGGAGTTCCGTCGAATGCGTTCGGTTTCAACGTCGCCACGGACCCCGCCCACCCCAAGCGCGTTTACGTCGCGACGGGCACCGGACTTTTCCGCTCAAACGATGGCGGCCGCTCGTTCAAGAACGTCAAGCTGCCTACCGGCGAGTGCGCCGGTAAGTCGAACCGGGTTAAGAAGTGCCTCCTCGCAAACATCGTCACCGACGTCGTCGTGAAATACCCCAAAGGATCGACGGACGAGAAGGGCGGCCAGGTACTCGCCGTCGTCGGCTGGCGTGGTGGTAACCGAACGAACCCGGACGGAACCGTCCAGTCGCCCAACAACGGCCTCTACTTCTCCGAGAACGGCAAGCCCGGAAGCTTCACGAAGCTCGAGCCTCCAGGGTTCACCAATCAGGATCGCATCGGACGCGTCGAGCTCGGTAACGCCATCGGGGCCGACCAGAACCACAACTACGTCTACGCGATCGTGCAAGACGCGCTTCTGCTGCGGACCAACCCGCCCGAGGCAGACGCTCCGGTGATCGGTCAACCGTCAAGACCTACGGCCTTCGACGGCATCTACGTGTCCTCTGACTTCGGCCAGACCTGGGTGCAGATGGCGAACGCGGGCGACCTCGAGTCGCCGAGCTCCGGTTCTGCCTTGTCGGCAACCGCCGCCCTCGGCGTCGGTCCCGGCATCCAGTCTTGGTACAACGAATGGATCGTGCCCGACCCGACTAAGCAGGTTGGAGGGGTTCCGACACGTCTCCTCTTCGGACTCGAAGAGGTATGGGAGAACGACGAAACCGACGTACCGCAAACGGGCAAGTCCTCGTTCCACGCGATCGGTCGCTACTTCGCGGGTGACACCTGCCTGTTCCTTCTGACAAACGTTCCCGTGTGTCCTACCGACCGCGACGATCCTTTGCAGGAGACCACGACGACGCACCCCGACCAACAGTCGGCGATCATCATCCCGCAGCCGGACCCCGAGACACCGGGCGGCGCTCTTCTCCTTGCGGGTAACGATGGTGGTGTCTACAGCCAACTCGCAGCCGAGGGAGACGACTTCGACAACGCGAGTTGGGGCAAAGGTGCGAACAACGGATTCCGGACGCTCCTTCCCTACGACGCAGCGCAATCCGACGACGGCACGGTGTGGATGGGCCTGCAGGACAACGGGACGGTCAAGATCCAAGACGTCAGAGATCCCAAGACGAAGAAGATCGTCACTCGGCAGAAGCAGATCGAGACGCTCGGCGGTGACGGGTTCTTCGTCGGTGTCGACCCGATCAACTCGGACCTCGCGTACGGCGAGTACACGTACGGCGCGATGAGCGGTACCGAGAACGGCGGGATCACGTGGAACGCGATGAGCCCGCCGGGACTCGATGCCGGCACGGCGCAGTTCTCGAACCCATTTTCGGTCGACCCTAAGAACGCGCGGCACGTCATGACCGCAGGTAACCAGGTAGTCGAGACCAAGGGGGGGCCGGGCACGGCCGAGGCGGACTGGAGCATCGTCTACAAGCTCGGCACCGCGAAGCATCCCGGAGACCAAGAAGCGACAGGGGCCGACGACGACCCGATCAACAAGATGTCGGCGATCGACATGTACGGAGCCAACGCGTACGTGGGCTTCTGCGGCACCTGCGAGGTCCTGGACAGCCCCAACTCGTTCAAGAACGGCTTGGCCACGAACGTCGGCGGGAGCAAGCCGCCGAAGCAGCTGAAGTCGAACGGTTGGCACATCGCCAAAGCGAAGGGCTTGCCGAACCGCAACATCGCGTCGATCTCGATCAACCGCAAGAACCCGAAGACCGTGTACGTCGCCCTTGGCGGCTACGCCCGTAGCTGGACGCCGCCGAACTTCCTCGACAAGAACCTCAACGTCGGGCGCGGCCACATCTTCGTGTCGCACGACGCCGGGAACCACTTCAAGAACATCTCGGCGAACCTGCCGAACACTCCGGCGAACTGGGTCGCGCTGCGAGGGAAGCAGGTCCTCGTCGCCACAGACGTCGGCGTGTACGCGTCGAAGCCCGGCAAGAAGTGTGGCAACTTCGCCTCGCGCAAGTGCCACCTGTTCCAGCTTCTCGGACGCGGACTGCCGACCACGCAGATCTCGACCGTCAAAGTTGCGCCCTGCGATAAGAACCTCCTGACGGTTGCAACATTCGGCCAGGGCGTGTGGCAGTACCGCTTCGGCAAGCCCACGACGCCCTGCAAGCACCCCAAGCCGGTTCCGCCGCCGCCGTTCTTGAAGAAGGACGTTGCCGGTCCGTTCGGGTTCGAAACCGACGCGGAAGGTTGGACGACCGGAGGAAGCGGGGGGCCGGAAGACTTCAGGCTCGGACCGCCGGGGCACGACTCGGCCCAGTCGTTCCAGGTCGCGCCTTACAACAACGACACGTCGTACTCGGTGATGTCGCCCAAGCTGAAGCTGCCGGACCGAAGCCTGGTCAAGGTCACGTGGTGGCAGCGTGTCAATACCGAGGAGT
>JAXDJP010000255.1:0-5251 GCA_034665645.1 Actinomycetota bacterium
GCCGATAGCAAGGCTTGGGTGTAAGGGTGCGAAGGTCGAAGCAACACCTCGCTCTCCTCTCCCACCTCCGCGAGCTTGCCCAGGTACATGACCGCAACACGATCGGACACCTGGCGCACGACCGAGAGGTCGTGGGCGATGAATATGTAGGAGAGTCCGAGGCGCTCTCGCAGATCCTTGAGGAGATTAAGGACCTGGGCCTGCACGGAAACATCGAGGGCGGAAACCGGCTCGTCGCAGATCAGAACCTTGGGGTCCAGCGCCAAGGCCCGCGCGATAGCGACGCGCTGACGCTGACCGCCGGAGAGCTGGTGCGGGTAGCGGTTGATGTGGTCCTCGCCCAGCCCGACGCGACCCAATAACTCCCGTGTCTTCGCGGGTCGGTCGCGTTTAGCTACCGCGTCGCGGTGGATGGCCCAGGGCTCGGCGATGATGTCGGCAACGGTCATACGTGGATCGAGGGACCCGACCGTGTCCTGGAAGACCATCTGCACGTCGCGCCGGTACGCCTTGGCCTCATCTTTCGAAAACTTCGATACGTCGCGGCCTTGATAAGTCACGCGTCCTGAAGTCGGCGTCTCTACGAGCATCAGCAAGCTGGCAAGCGTCGACTTGCCGCATCCCGACTCGCCCACGATCCCGATGGCTTCCCCCTCGTGCAGTTCGAGACTGACGTCATCCAGCGCGTGAACGACGCCGCGGCCTCGGGCCGGGCCCGTGCGGGCCGGGAAATGTTTGACGACGTGCTCGGCTGCGAGAAGCGGTGTCCTTTCCCCCGACAAGCCGAGCGTCATGGCTCCACCTCAAGAGCGCGGTGGCACGCGGCCTCCCTGCCCGGCAACCACTCGCGAAGCTCCGGCACCTCTACGCGGCATCGTTCGATAGCGAAGGGGCACCTCGGATGGAAAGGGCACCCCGACGGCGGGTTGATCAGGTTGGGGGGGCTGCCGTCGATCGCCTGCAGTCGATCCTGCTTGAGGTCGAGTTTCGGCACCGACTTGAGAAGGGCGCCGGTGTAGGGGTGTATCGGCCGCTCATGGATCTCCCGGGCCGGTCCCGTTTCGACGATCTTGCCCGCGTACATCACCGCGATCCGGTCGGCGAAACCGGCCGCGATATCGAGGTTGTGGGTGATCAGCACCAGGCCCACGTTGAAGTCGCGCATGAGGCTCTCCAGCAACTCGAGAACCTGCGCCTGAACGGTGACGTCAAGTGACGATGTTGGTTCGTCGGCGAGCAGCACTTCTGGGTTGAGCGCGATCGACATCGCTACCATCACGCGCTGTGCGATGCCTCCCGAAAGCTGGTGCGGGAAACTCTTCAACCGTTCTTTCGGCGACGCTATACCGACCCTTGTGAGCAGGTCTATGGCCTCGCGTCGAGCTTCGCGTCGCGACAGCGAGCGGCGCGCCCGGAGTAACTCCTCGATCTGACTACCGACTGAGAACACCGGGTCCAAAGCCGTATGGGGGTCCTGAAACAGCATCGAGATGCGCTCGCCGCGGACCTGGTGGATGTCGCTCTCGCGGAGCCCGATCAGGTCGACGCCTTCGAGGCGAACGCTCCCCTTGATCGAAGCAGGCGGGATATCGAGGATGCCGAGGATCGCTCGAGCATGAACCGTCTTGCCGGAACCCGACTCGCCGAGGATGGCGAGCACCTCTCCGCGTTCGAGGGTGTAACTGATGCCGTCGACGGCCTTGACGGCGCCCTTGTCGGTTTGAAACTCGACGCGAAGATCGTCGACCTCGAGTAGGTGTCGGGACTCAGGCACTGCCGAATACCCGTGGATCGAGCGCGTCCCTCAGCGTCTCTCCGAGCAGGATGAACGCTCCGATCAAGACAGAAAGGAACAGGGAGGGGAAGAAGAGGAGATGGGGGAATTCGAAGAAGCGGTCCTGGGCCACGGCTATCTGCAGGCCCCACGAGATCGTGGGCAATCGCAAGCCCACCCCGAGGAAGGTAAGCCCCGCCTCCCCTCCGATAGCCGCCCCGACTCCGTAAGCCCCGTAGATGAACAAGGGGGCTATGCCGTTGGGCAAAACGTGTTTCGCCAAGATGTATCTGTTCGATGCGCCGAGAGCGCGCGAAGCGCGGACGTATCCACGCTCCTTGCCGGAGACGACCGAAGCCCGCACGAGACGAGTGATATCCGGCCACCCGAACAGGATCAACACGAACGCGACGATGAGGGGGCCGCTGCCGTGGATCAACGTCAACAGGAGGATCGCACCGAGGATCGTGGGGATCGAGAACCACACGTCGGCGATCCGCATGATGATCGCGTCCGGAACTCCTCCGAAATAGCCCGCGATCGACCCGAAGATCAGGGCGATGGTTATCGTCGACGCAGATGTCACCAAACCCACGATCAGAGACGTACGAGCCCCATAGATGACGCGGGCGTAGTAATCGCAGCCGAGGATGTCGCGTCCGAACCAAAGATGCCGGCTTGGACGTTGGGCGAACTTGAGGATGTCGCATTGCCTCGGATCGGCGTGCGTAAAGAGCTGCGGGACCGCTCCCATCAACAGGAAGATCAAGATCAACGTCGCCGCGATCAAGAATCGCTTGTCCCGGCGCAGCTTCTTCCATACGTCGCCCCAAAGAGTTGCGTCGCGTTCTTGTTTGTCGACCTGGGGATCGAGCTCCGCAACGACCGGGCTCGGTCCCATCTGGCTAGCCATAACGGATCCTCGGGTCGAGGTACGCGCAGAGAAGATCGACCAAGAGATTCATGAAGATGAAGATCAGCGCGGCGAGGGTCACGAGTCCTACGACGACGGGACCGTTCTCGTTCTGCACCCCCAAGATGAGCTGCTGTCCGAGACCCGGAAGATTGAAGATCTGCTCGGTGATGGGCGCCCCTCCCATCAGGAAAGCAAAGTCCAAACCCAGAAGCGTCACGATCGGGACCAGCGCGTTGCGCAGAACATGGAATCCCAGTACCCGATGACGCGGGAGACCCCGCGCCGTCGCAGCATTGATGTGCTCGCTGCTGAGGTTTTCCAGCAGATTCGAGCGCGCGAACCGGCCGATGCTTGCCGCGGAACCGACCCCCAGGACCAATGCCGGAAGCAGGTAGCTCAGCCACCCTTCCCTGATACCGGCGATCGGCAGCCAATGGAGCTTCACGCCGAACATCAGTTGCGCCAAGAACCCGAGCACGAACACGGGGATAGTGATCAAGGCGAGGGTCGATACCAAGATGAAACTGTCGAGGAACGTCCCCTTGCGCAAGGCCGCCACGAAAGCCGCGAGCAGGCCGAGCAGTATCTCGATCGCGAATGCTCCGACCGTCAAGCGCAACGTGACCGGGAAACGCTGCTTGATGATGTCCGACACTTCCTGGCCGTGGAAGTCCTCGCCGAGGTCACCGTGCGCGATCCCCTTGATGTACTCCAAGTACTGGACGGCAAACGGTTCGTCCAAATGATACCGATGACTGATCTCCCGATACGTGCTTTCCGAGATGCGGTGGTTCCCCGCGAGACGACGTATCGGATCTCCGGGCAGCGCGAACACCAGCGAGAAGATCAGGAGCGTCGTGCCGAGCAGAACCGGCACGGCGATCAGCAATCGCCGCAGCAGGTAGCTACGTGTCATCTAGTGGAGCCTAGTTGTCGGTGTGCTTAGCAGGTCTACGGGTTGACGACTTGAACCTTCTCCAAAGCGACGAGGTCGAAGGGACCGTCCTTCTGAACGTTCGTGACGCGGTCCGACGTCGCCCAGTTGTAGCCGATGTAACCCCAAGGCATGATCGGCATGTCCTCGGCAACGATGTCCTCCGCAGCCTGGTACTTGGCGATGCTTTCCTCGGTCGACGACGCCTTGTCGCCTTCTTCAAGAAGGGCGTCGAACTCGGGGTTCGAGTAGGTGCTCTCGTTGTACCCGCCGTTCGCTCCCATGATCGGGCGCAGGAAGTCCTCCATACTCGGGTAATCCTCGGTCCAGCCGTCCCACCAGGGTCCCTTAGCCTTCTTGCTGTCGTAGAAGTCGAAGTACGAGTTGATGTTGATCGGGTCGATCTCGATGTCCTCGATACCGAGGTTCTGCTTCCACTGGTTCGCAACCGCTTCCATCGCTTGCTCAAGAGCCTGGTCCTCGTAGAGATGGATCGTCAAAGGCCCTTCCCATCCCCCGGCTTGCTCGAGCTTCTGCTTCGCCAGTTCGACGTCGAGGTGGCAGTACTTACAAGACGCCTCTCGATAGCCCGGGATGGCCGGGGTGATGAACGAGTCGGCCGGGGTCTCCGCCACGAGGATCGCGTTCATTACGGCCTGGCGGTCGACCGCCAGCGACAGGGCTTGGCGAAGGTACTTGCTCTCGAACCTCTTGTCGTACAGCGGGAAGCTGAGGTAGAGGAGCGTGGCGCCGGTGTTCCTCTGAAGCGTGTCGGGGAAGTCCTTCTCGGCCTGGACCAGCTTGTCCGAGCCGATGATGTCGATGTCGAGGGTCCCACCCTGCAGGTCGGCATACGCCGGCCCGGTGGCATTGTAGATCGGCAGCTTGATCTCGTCGGCGAAGCCCGGGGTACCTGGATAGTCCTCGTAACGCTTCAGGTTGATCGTGTCGTTGTGCTTCCACTTGCCATCCATCATGTAGGGCCCGTCTCCGATGGGGGCCTCGTCGAATGCCTCTTGGTCGTCGAAGAACGCCTTCGGCATCGGGACGAACGCGGTGAAAGCGAGCTGCAGGGGGAACTGACTGAAGGCGTCGTTCAAGGTGACCTCGAAGGTCGTGTCGTCGATCACCTTCAAGCCACTCAGCTCTTTGGTCTTTGCTTTCCCCTCGGCCGGGTTCAGGTCGTCGTAACCCTCGAACCGCTCGAAGAAGAAGTTGAGGATCGCGCCGTTCTCGCCCAGCGCCGTCCAGTTCCACGTGTCGACGTAATCCTGAGCGGTGACCGGATCTCCGTTGTGGAACGTCCAGCCCGGCTTGATCTTGATCGTCCAGACCTTCTGGTCGTCCGACTCGACGGACTCGGCTTGCGCCATCTCGACGTTGCCCTCCGCGTCGAGCGTAACGAGCGGGGTCCACAGCGCCTCGAAGACCTGGGAGCCGGCGGATTCATAGTCGAGCGGTGGCGAGAGGTGCTCGGGCTCACCGTTGTAAATAGAGAAGGTGCCACCGGAAGCGCCTTCCGCCGGCGAGGGCGAGGAGTCGGTCTTGTCGTCACCGCTGCTGCATGCGCCCAGCAAAAGCAGTAGGGCCACCACCGCTCCAACCGTTCTCTTCGTCGCCATCGCTT
>JAXDJP010000256.1:0-3673 GCA_034665645.1 Actinomycetota bacterium
ACGCGAGGGTCTTCGTCTTGCCGCTGCCGGCCCCAGCAACGACCAGAAGCGGCCCATAGCCGTGGGTCGCGGCCCGGCGCTGGGCCTCGTTCAAGTCCTCGAACATGCGTTCGCATTCTAAGGTGCGGCGCGCCTACTTCCTCGGCATCTCCCGCGTTTACGCGGAACCTTTGGCTCGTTGCTTGGGACGGTTGACGCGGGCGGCCTCGAGCGCGGGGTGCCCATCGTTGTCCCGCACCAACTTGAGGACCGCCTTCCGGGTTGCCTCCACGACCGATCTCCGGTCGAAGTTCCTCATCGCGTTGGTGCCGAGCGCTCGCAGTTCGTCGATGCCGGGCCGGATGACGAGCACCGATACCCCCTTGGCGCGGGCGCTCTTAACCTCTTTCGCCAAGGTACGGGCGAAGAACGAACGAGTGATCATCGGCCCCCACAGGGCCGGGTCCCTCATCACCAAACCGCCTTCGTTCCGATAGCCCAGTGGGGAGATGCAAAGGATCGTGTCGCACCCTTCATCGGTCGCTAGGTCCAGCGACGTGGCGCTGAACGCTCCCCCGTCGACGTACTGGCGGTCCCCTATGTTCACCGGAGGAAAGACGCCGGGGATCGCGGTCGAGGCCAGCACCGCCTCGGGTAGGTCGGCCTCTGGGTAACCCTCCATCCCGAAGGGCACGCGCCGGCCGGTATATAGGTCGGCAGCACAGATGAAGAGTCCCGGCCGCGGCCATTCCACCGGCAGGTCCTCGTGCAGACGAGCTCTGGTCTCGGCGGTCGAATAGAGACCGGAGGGGAACGCGTGCCGCAGGCGGGCGGCCGGCACGGCCCCTCTCCCAGTGCGGCGCCAGTAACCGCGCGACGCGGCGAGGGCGAAGATCGAGCCGACCCCCCGCTGGAGCCTCTCTCGAGGGGTCGACCACATAGGCGTGAAGATCCCGTCGAACTCGGCCCGGAGGTCGTCGTCGCCCTGCGGAGCTCGTGGGTGACGCCCGTGCGCGTACTCGTAGAAATCGTGGGGGGTCCAGCCGGAGGCCAGGTACGACGCCATGATCGAGCCGGCGCTCGTCCCGACCAGGACATCGGCGCCGCCCACGTCGAGGCCGGCGTCGTCGAGGGCCTTCAGAGCACCGGCGTGATACGCCATGCCCACGAGGCCTCCGCCTCCCAGAACCAGCCCCCTAGTCATGGGCGGAGACTACCCTCGCCTCGCCCGGTGAACCCACTGTTTCCGTACGAAAAACAGTTGATGTAGCAACTATCTCTCGCTAAGATGGAGGCATGAATAAGAGATGCGAGCGGAGCGACGACGACCGCTTCGTGGTGTGGACGATGCTGCTCGAGACCAACTCGGTCCTGGTCGACCTGCTCGAGGCCGAGCTGGACGAGGTCGGAGGTCTCCCCCTCACTTGGTACGACGTGCTCGCGCAGCTCGAGATGTCGGCCGACCACCGCCTCACGATGAAGGAGCTGTCCCGTTCGGTGCTCCTCAGTAAGAGCGGGATCACCCGGCTCGTAGATCGGATGGAGCGCGCCGGGATGATCGAGAGGACGCCCTGTCCGTCGGACCGGCGAGTCGTCTACGCGCGGATGACGGACGAAGGCAGGAGCCTCTTCAAGAAAGCGTCGCCCGTTCACCTGCGCGGCATCGAGCGTTATTTCACGCGCCACCTGACGAGCGACGAGGCGCGCGTGATGCGGTCCGCCCTCGGCAAGATCCTCGAAGCGGCCCGCGCGAACGACCAAGAGGAGAACGCGGTTCAGGCCGCCGGCTAACCGACCTCGCTCAACGGCACACAACTGAAATAGCGTTGCCCTTGATGGCGCGCGTCGTGGGAGCACTGACCAAGGCGACGCACCCGATCCCTGCTGCCTTCGTCACCATTCTTGTCGGCGCGCTAACAGGCGCACTCGGAGCGTCCGGGTGGCGCGTGATCATCGCCATGATCGCGACCGGTCTCGGACAGGCCTCGGTGGGATGGTCGAACGACTACATCGACCGCCTCGCAGATCGTGCGGCGGGCAGGGTCGGGAAACCGCTTGTGGACGGCGCGCTCTCGCCCAAGATCGTGATCCGGGGCGCTTGGGCATGCGCGATCGCAAGCCCCTTCGTGTGCGGGCCTCTCGGGTGGCGACCGGCTCTCGTCATGGCCGTGGGCGTGGCGTCCGCGTGGGCGTACAACGCTTTCCTCAAACGCACGCTTCTAAGCTGGCTTCCTTACTCGGTGTCGTTCGCGCTCCTCCCAGTCTTCGCATGGCTGGTAGCGCGATCTGAGGCTCCGCCGGGCTGGGTGATCGGATGCGCGGCGGGACTTGGAGCGGCCGCGCATCTGATGAACACGATCCCCGACCTCGAAAGCGACCGCCGAGTGGGGATGCGAGGGATCGCACACCAGCTGGGAGCGCGCCGCTCGCTGGCCGTGTCTTCGTCGATCCTCGCGGCGGAGCTGCTGCTCGTGGTCGTGCAGACACGAGCGCTCGAAGCGCCTCGGGGATCCTCTCTTGCGGTCTCGAGCCTCGGGGCGGTTGCTGTGGTCGCGACGGCGCACGCCGGGATAACAGGCAAACTCCGACGAGGTTGGTATCTCACGCTCGTGTCGGTGGCAACGCTGGTAGGCGCGCTCCTCCTGGGGCTCGATCGCGCCGGCCTTTAACGCGCTGGGATGGGTCTCAAGAAATCCTTAACGGGAGTCGCTCGTCGATGACGCGTTGACGAGCGACCTCAAGCCCTCCTTGTAGGTCGGATAGCGGAGTTCCCAACCGAGTTCCTTCTTCGCTTTCGAGTTTGAAACCTTGAGGTTGGTCTGCAGTGCTGCGCTCGCGTACGTATTTCCGACCTTAGCCAGCGCGGCGAAGACGTTGATCGGAGCCGGAGCGCCCATCACGTCGGCGAGCTCGCGCACGTAAGTACCGAATGCCACGGGCTCGTCGTCCACGATGTTGTAGATCCCGCCCGGCGCTCCGCGCTCGAGCGCCGCCACGGTGGCGGTCGCCGCGTCTTCCAAGTGGATCCACGAGATGGCGCCCGGCCCCCCTCCCGGCAGCGGCAACAAGCGCTTCTGCACCATCTTCATCATGAAGGTCGTCGATCCCGCGCCCGGTCCGTAGAAGAGACCGTAGCGAAGGACGACCCCCTCCAGCGTGGGCCCTGCCTCCAGGATCTGACGCTCGAGACCGAGCACGGCATCGATCGCGTCTGCGGCTTTGGGGGGCGAGGTAGCCACGACCGGGGACTCCTCGGTCTTGAACTCACCGTCCGAGCGCCCGTACCCATAAACGAGCACGATCGACTCCCCCACCATGCGGTGCACGCCGGCTTCAAGAGAAGCCCGTACGAGGTGCCTGGTCCCCGTCATCCGCACCTCATTCGTCGCGTCCAGGTCGGAGTACTTGACCGGGCCGCGCTCGGGGAGCGCGGTAAGGAGGTTCGCCACCGCGTCCGGTCGGAAATCGTCGATCGCCCGGCGCACGACATCTTCGTCCAAAACGTCCCCGACCACAGCTCGCGCACCCAGGTCCTCGAGCAGATCTACCTTCTCGGGTCGGCGGGTCAGGCCCACGACGTCGTGCCCCGCCGCTATCAGAGCCTTCGTGGTTGGGAGCCCCAGAGCCCCGGTCGCACCTGCGATGAAAACCCTCACGGTCCACCTCCGTTGTTGGAACCATCTTTTTAACCCTC
>JAXDJP010000257.1:0-3650 GCA_034665645.1 Actinomycetota bacterium
CGGAGGAAGCACGACGTTCTGGGATGGGGCGACGTTCGGATTGATCGACCGGAAGAGCCAGCATCTGGTGTTCGGTGAATTCTCGTCCAAATTCGCTCAGGCGGTGGCCGCCGCTCCCCATCTCGCAGAGCCCGAGGTCGTCGAATCACCGGCGGGGACGCACCCGCAACCTCGGCCGGCCGACGACATCGATGTCTATGCACTCACGCAGAACGAGACGTCGACGGGCGTTGCGATGCCCATCGACAAGGTCGCGGGGGATGGCTTGACGGTCGTCGACGCGACGTCGGCGGCGGGCGGCATGTTCGTCGACGTGCGTCAAGCAGACGTTTACTACTTCGCACCCCAGAAGAGCTTCGCGTCGGACGGGGGGCTGTGGATCGCTCTGTGCTCGCCTTCCGCCCTCGATCGCATCGCGAAGCTAAAGGCCTCCGGCCGTTTCATCCCAGCGTCTCTCGACCTCGACCTCGCCGTCGAAAACTCGCGCAAGGAGCAGACGTACAACACCCCGGCCCTGGCCACGATCTTCCTGATGGCGCTTCAGGTCGAGTGGTTCCTTGGTAACGGCGGGTTGGACTGGGCGGTCCGGCGATCGGCGACTTCGTCGAAGATCCTGTACGACTGGGCCGACGCCTCCACCTACGCCACCCCTTTCGTCAAAGACCCCGCCGATCGAAGCCCGGTGGTCGGGACGATCGACATCGACGAGTCGATCGACGCGGCCTCGATCTCCCGCGCCTTGCGAGCGAACGGGATCGTCGACACCGAGCCGTACCGGAAGCTCGGAAGGAATCAATTGCGCGTTGCCATGTATCCGGCGATCGACTCTGAGGATGTCGCCGCGTTGACGAGGTGCATCGACTTCGTCGTAGAGCAACTCGCGATGGATCGATAACGCAATAACTGCGCCAGAGTGAACGACACGCGGGCGATCCTCGCGAAGAGACTTCGGAAGCAATCAGCTTCATGCAAGCTCTTGGGCTCACCGCTTTACGGGCTCCTACTGGACAAGGCCGGCGACGACGCGTCAATGGGCGGCCCCGTTGCCGATGTGATGGAGGAGATCGCGCTCGCCCCGCGCGACGCCGCGATCGCGCTGAGGTTGATGGGCTCGGTGCACCGACTAGTTCTCGAGGGACGCGCGCCGGAACTGACACCTTTCTACGCATCCGCGGGAGGGACGCGCGACCCGCATGGCGCCTGGCCTGCGTTTCGAGCCACGGTTGAAGAACATCGCGAGGAGCTTCGTGGGCTCGTCGAGCGACCGGTGCAGACGAACGAGGTTGGTCGTTGCGGAGGTCTGGTGGGTGGCTTCGTCGCGGTCGCGAAGCAGTGGGGGCTCCCCTTAGATCTCCTTGAGATCGGAGCGAGCGGAGGACTCAACCTTCGCTGGGACCAATACAGGTACGAGACCTCCGCCGGGGGGTGGGGCCCGACCCATTCACCGGTACGGCTGGCGGAGTTCGAGGGCGTAGGGCCCGATCTCGCCGGGGGAGCGGTAGTGGGGGAACGACGGGGATGCGACCCCGACCCCATCGATCCCACATCGCATGAAGGACGGCTCACGCTCTCCTCATACGTGTGGCCCGATCAGACGTGGCGGTGGGAGTGGCTTCGTGGAGCTTTGGACGTGGCGAGCGAGGTGCCCGTTACCGTCGACCGCGCCGGAGGCGGGGACTGGTTGCGAGCGCGGCTTGCCGAGCGCTCCTTCAACCGCGCCACCGTCGTCTTCCACTCGATCGTCATGCAGTACTTGGACGACAAGGAGAGGACGCTCGTAAGAGATCAACTCGAAGAAGCAGGGGAGGGCGCTTCGGGAGATGCTCCCCTCGCGTGGTTGCGGATGGAGCCTCCGGGTGAGGGAGATGTCGACGACGGCACCGCTCCCGTGCACCTGACGACCTGGCCGCGCGGCGACACGAGTGTGATCGCGCGCTGCGGCTACCACGGCCGCCCCGTCAGGTGGCTTGGCTCTAGCTAAGCTCGTGCAGCCTTCGCGGCCGCCACTTGCTCCAAGAAGTCCTCTGCTTCAAGGTTCGGTGCCGCGCCGGGCACCTTGTCGCGAAGCCTCGTGGAAAGCTCCCAAGCGAGACGGGCTCTTGCTTCCGAGGTGAAGCTGTAGCGACGCTCGAGGAACTTTCGTACCGTGATGAGTTCGTCGGGTGTCACGGAGGTGACGTCCCACGCTTCGCTCTCGCGCGTCCGCGGGACGGCGCGCGTCCAGATCGGCTGCTGCTCTTTGCGGTCCCGAACAACGAGCGTCCCGGCCGCCATGTCACCCAACCTCTGGTTCTTCGAACTTGCCAAGATGCTTATGAGCCCGACGATGTAACCGGTCGGGAGCATGTCGACGAGGCGCACGATGTTCCTGATAGCGCTCGACCTGAAGCGAACCGGCGCCCCACCTTCCTTGACGACGCGGATGCCGGCGGCACGTTTGCCGGGCGTGCGTCCGGACGCGAGCGTCTCGAAAGCTACGTCGTAGAAGAAGTTGACGACGAAGATGATGACCGTGCCGATGGCGATCCCGATCAGCAGGGCCGAGCGGGGGTCGGTGTCGCCGGTGGTACCGGAGTCGAAGATGCTGAACCCACCGAAGAAGGCCGCTATCGTCGCGATGAAGATGATCCCCTTGATCGATCCATCGACGATTGCCGCGACGCCCCGCGATCCGATGCCCGCCAGTGTGAGGTCGAGCGACACACCTTCCGGCGTCACGATCGTTACGCGGTCCTCGTATTCCACGCGATGAAATTAGACCGTTTCGTGCGAGAGAGAGAACGTCGCTGGGAGGAACTTCGGAGTTCCCTTACAACTGCCGGGGGCCGACCGGAGCGACTCGGCTCCGAGGGCGTACTGCGGCTCGGGCGTCTTTACCGGAGCACCGCGGCCGACTTGGCATTGGCGCGAAGGACGTGGCCCGGCGATCCGATCGTCGCTCGCCTAGAGCTTCTCGTAGGTCAGGCTCGTCACCTCGTGTACGACTCCGAGGGCCACCGCGGCTCGGCGCGCGAGTTCTTCTCTCGCACATATTGGAGACTCATCCTCGAGCGCCCGGCGCCCCTTCTTTGCGCGGTGGGGCTCCTCGTTATCCCGTTCATCGCCGGGATCGTGTGGAGCTTGAAGGATCCGGCCGCGGCCTCCGGGATGGTGCCCGGGAGGGGCCCCGTCGATCCTGCGGGCGGAGATCTTGGACTACCCGTTGCCGAGCAGGCGAGCTTCGCGGCCCACATCTTCACGAACAACATCCAGGTGACGTTCCTCGCCTTCGCAGGAGGGATCGTCGTCGGCCTCGGTACCGCTGCCGTGCTGATCTACAACGGCCTTCTGCTGGGTGCGGTCGGTGGCCTAGCCGTCGAGGGCGGGTCGGGCTCGCCGTTCTTCGAATTGGTCGTGGCGCACGGTGTACTGGAGCTTTCTTGTGTCGTCGTGGCGGCCGCAGCGGGGTTGCGCATCGGATGGGCACTCGTCGAACCTGGTGCCGGCCGAAGAGTCGATGCTTTGCGTGACGAATCTCAGAGTGCGGTCCAGATCATCCTCGGCACGATGCCGTGGCTCATCGTGGCGGGGTTGGTCGAGGGCTTTGTCACTCCGGCGGGCGGCGGGCCGGTCGTGAACTCACTGATCGGCGTTTCCTTAGGCGCCTTGTT
>JAXDJP010000258.1:0-3385 GCA_034665645.1 Actinomycetota bacterium
GATCGGCCTGATGAGACTGACCGTCTCCTCGATGGCGTCGCTCACCGGGATCGGCTCCATCGAAACGGTCATGTTCCCGGCCTCGATGCGAGAGATGTCCAGGATCTCGTTGATCAGGTCGAGGAGATGCCGGCCGGCCTTGAGGATGTGATCGACACCCTCTTCCTGTTCTGACGACAACTCATCGAGTTGCAGCAGTTGTCCGAAGCCGAGGATCGAATTCAGCGGAGTGCGCAGCTCGTGGCTCATCCTCGACAGGAACTCACTCTTGGCCAGATTGGCTCGATCGGCTTCCTCGCGCGCGACGACCAACTCCTCTTCCGCCCGGCGTCGCTCGGCCACCTCCCGGCTTAGCTCTGCGTTGCGTGCGGTCAATTTCTTGTTGAAGCTCTCGAGAGTCGCCTTCGCGAGTTGCTCGTTCTCGAACAACTCCGCGCGCTCCAACGCGATGCCCGCAAGCGTTCCCACGGAGCGCAACAGGTCGAGGTCGTCGGGTCCGAAGTAAGGGGTGAACCTGTTCGTTTGAAGCTCGAGCACCCCCACGTCTTTGCCCAGCTCGATCCTTTCGATCGAGTCGCCGTCCGAGATCTCGCCGAAAGAACCCACGACCTCGCCCGACGGATCGACGAGGCGCGCTCCCCGCGCGCCGACACTCCCCGCGGCGCGCGGCAGCAATACCTCTGCTACGTCTTCTTTCGAATGCGCCTCCATCAATCCCTGGACCCCGAGTTGGAGGTTCCGCTGCTCGGGTCGACGCCAGATGTCGCGGACGAATGCCGGAGGGGCCGTCGAGATGTAGAAAGCGGCCGCGCTGAGCAGACCCAGAACGGAGATGACTTCTTGGAACGGTCCGGTGGGACCGAAGAATGCGACGAGTATCGCAACGTTGACCCCGATCGCCGCATAGGCAAGGAAGCGCATCCGTCGCCGCGCGACCGCAGGCAGCCCGGTGGCGGGCCTCCACATGGCACCGACCGTCCATACGTTCAGGACCGTCCACTCGATGAGGAACCCCACGAAGTAAAGGAGGAGCCAACCGGGTCGTGCGGTCTTGTCTTCGGGGAAGGCCGGCAGAAGAAGGCTGATGGCGACGATCGCTCCCGCCAAGGCGGCAGCCGCGCGTTCGACCGTGCGCGAGAAGGACGTGAACGAGGCCGCGAAGCGGAACAGGAAATACGGGAATAGGGCGAGCGTCGAGATCAGTGCCTTCGTGACCCAGTGGCCGTTGGTCGTGCCCGTCGCTTCGTAGACGGCCGATACGACCTCGACAAAAAGAAGCGACACGAAAGCCCACGCGGCCCACATCGAAGCGGTCGAGCCCTCGGCCCTCCACCGACGGAAGGAGACGGCCGCGGTGGCCCCGAAGAAAAGGATGCTGCCGTACCTAAACAGATCTGCCATGGTTCCCCTCCCGCGATGGCCCCCTGAACGTGCCATGAAGCAGGCCCCTCCGACCCGTTTTGCCTGGAAAGGTTTGGCTGTTCTACCCAACAATTGTCACGAAAGCGCGACAAATCGGTAACAAACCGATAACAAATTGTCTATTTCTGGCGCTTCTGTGCCGGTCTAGGAGGGCGGATCGCTCCAGACGTCGGCCTTCCGGCGCGGGGGCGGCGGCCTCTTGCCCATCCTGCGGCCCCGGCGGTAGGCGGCCTTCTTCAACTCGTGCGAGATCATGCGCGACACCACGATCCATGCCACCGACACGACGATCAGGAGGGTCGCTGCCATGGAGAGAAGGGGGTCCTTGGTGAATTCGGCGAACGAACCGGCCTTCGCCAAGAGGTGGGCATGCACGCCCACACGTTAAATGAAGCCTGCGAAGATGAGTGGGTGGAATCGAATCTCTCGCAAAAGAAAGTCCACCTCGAGGGGATCGTCGCGGGCCTCGGACGCGTTGTAGTCGCTTACTCCGGAGGCGTCGATTCTTCGTTCCTTGCCGCTACCGCGCACTCCGTGCTCGGCGATGACTCCTTGGCCGTCACGGCCGTGTCGCCTTCCTTGGCGCGCCGGGAACTCCGTGAGGCCGAGGGCTTGGCCCGCTCGCACGGGTGGAATCACGAGATCGTCGGAACTCACGAGGTCGGACGCGAGGAGTACGCCCGGAACGACGGAGACCGTTGTTACTGGTGCAAGAGCGAGCTGTTCGACGTCCTTTCTCCGATAGCGAGAGAGCGCGCCGCCGAGATACTCGTCGGCACGAACGTCGACGATCTAGGTGATCACCGTCCGGGCCTGCGCGCCGCCGACGAGAGGGATGTGCGAGCTCCACTCGTCGAAGCGGGGTTGACTAAGGACGAGATCCGGGCGCTCGCACGCGAGATGGGGCTTCCGACCGCGGACAAACCCGCATCGCCGTGCCTGTCGTCGCGATTCGCTTACGGAGTGCGAGTGACGCCGGAAGGTCTCCGGCGGATCGATCGCGCGGAAGAATTCATCCGGTCGTTGGGGTTCGAGATCTTTCGCGTGCGCGACCACGGAGATCTGGCGCGCGTGGAGGTTCCTAGTGAAGAGGTTGAGAAGGCGGCGTCGCTTGCCACTGAGATATCGGCCGAGCTGAAGCGTCTGGGGTACGCCCACGTGTCCCTCGACCTCTCGGGCTTTCGGTCGGGGTCGCTCAATGCGGTCCTTGCCCCTCCGAGCTTTGGGGCGCCGAGGGCCTGACGTGGAGCGGCCCCCGGTGTTCCGGGGGCCGCGAAGATCGCTCTCTTAGAACACGTACTGCAGCACGACGATGAGACCGATCACGGCGAGCACGGTCCATAGAAGACCCATAGTCACCCTCCTCTCAGTAGTCGGTCGCTGTCATCACGATCATTCCCTGGGGGGAGGGTCTTAAACGCTTAAAGTCACACAACGACTACGGAGCGTGACCAGCAGTCACCTTGCCATCGCCGCCGGCGACCTTGTGGACCAGCTCTTGCGCGATGTCGCGGAGCTTCATGTTGGTCGTCTGCGACGCTCGGCGCAGCATCTGGAACGCCTCGTCCTCGGCGACGCCTTCGCGTGCCATCAAGATCCCTTTCGCTTCTCCGATGACCTCGCGCGTCTTGAGCGCTTCTTGAAGGTTGATCGTTAACTCCAAGGCGCTTTGGTGAGTCTTGGCATTCGCGAGTGCGACGGCAGCTTGGCTGGAGAACAATGTCGCAACGGCGCGCGAGTCGTCACTGAATCCCCCCACGCGTCGCGAGTAAAGGTTCAGCGCTCCAAGGGTTTCATCGCGCACGCTGAGCGGGAAACTGTTGATCGCTTTGACTCCGGTGGACTCGACCGCGGGTCCGAAGACCGGCCACCTCTCGTCGACCGTGACGTCATCGGAGATAACCACCTCTGAGTGCTCGATCGCGTCTAGGCACGGGCCCTGGTGGGATCCGTATTGCTGTTT
>JAXDJP010000259.1:0-2879 GCA_034665645.1 Actinomycetota bacterium
CGGAGAAATCGCGGCGTCCCGAGGTTCGCCGGAACGCGCCCTGCTCTCCCTCGAATGGCCGCGCGATGACTCGTCCGACTTCGTCTTCCCCCCGAAGAAGATCCCGAGCCACCTTGCACATCTCGTAAAGCTCGTCGACAGAGGTGACCTCCTCGTGCGCTGCGATCTGGAAGACGCTGTCGGCCGACGTGTACACGATCGGCCGGCCCGTGCGAACGTGCTCGGCCCCCAGTCGGGCGATGATCTCCGTGCCCGACGCGGCCTCGTTCCCAAGGACCTGGGACCCGACGGCGGCCTCGAACGCGTCGATGACGCGCGACGGGAATCCGTCGGGATACGTCGGGAATGGGCGTTCCAGTATGAGACCCGAGATCTCCCAGTGACCACTGGTGGTGTCCTTGCCGGCGGAGCGCGGCGACATGACGCCGAACGCTCCCTCCGGTTGGTCGGTCGCAAGTGATGGCAGACCCGCCACTCGTCCGAGGCCCAGCCGCGCCATATGCGGCAGGTTCAAGCCACCGACCGCTCCGTCGACGTGCTGCAACGTCGCCGACCCCACGTCACCGAAGGACCGTGCATCGGGGGCTTCGCCGATCCCCACCGAATCCAGGACGATGAGGACGACGCGCTCGATGGCTGCTGTCATCCCTCCAGTTGCTTGCATTCGAGACACAAGCTGGCGGCGGGGATCGCTTCCAAACGCCCCGGAGGGATGTCCTTGCCGCACCTGACGCACGTCCCGTAGGTGCCGTCTTCCAGTCGTTTCAGAGCGGCGCGCACCTCGCTCCGGGTGGCTCCAAGTTGCTCGATCAGCGCCAGCAACTCCGAACGCTCAGTCGTCGCTTGGGCGGAGTCGGCGAAGCCCTCGTCGACGGCCACTTCGATCCCCTCGCCTTGGGGGTCGACACCATGCTCTTTAAGTTGCTGCTCCAGGCTAACGAGCTCTTCCTGCAGCCTGGCGCGCTGCGTGTCCCAGCGGTCGTCCGTCATCTACTTAACCCCCTCGGCATCGTCCCTCCACCGGGTCACCCTCTGGCGCGCGGGTGGGACGTCAGATACACCTCTCGCAGGTGCGAGTCGCTGACCAGCGTATAGACCTGCGTCGTGGCCAGGCTCGCATGTCCCAGCATCTCCTGCACGACCCGGATATCGGCCCCCCCATCGAGCATGTGGGTCGCGAAGGAGTGTCGAAGTGTATGTGGTGACACCCGGGGGCCGAGACCGGCCGACTCCGCGTAGCCTTTCAGGAGCTTCCAGCAACCCTGGCGCGTGAGACGGCCCCCCCTGGCGTTCAGGAACAAGGCTCCTCGAGCGGCGCCTGCCGCCGACCTCTTCAGAAGCTCCGGACGGGTCACCGAGAGGTAGTCCCCTACCGCGGCCAGAGCTTTGCGTCCCAGAGGGATCCTCCTCGCCTTGCTGCCCTTGCCCGACCGAACGAGGAGTGAGCCCTCCTCGAGGTCGATGTCGTCGACGTCGAGTGCGACCAGCTCCGAGATGCGGATGCCCGAGCCGTAGAGAGTCTCCAAGGCCGCACGATCGCGCCGGCCGAGCAGGTCTCGCGCGGGTGATTCGACGAGCCTCGCGACATCCTCCAACGTGATCGCTTTCGGAAGGGAGCGCGGCCGCCGTGGAGCGGCGAGCTTGCTGGTCGGGTCGACTTCGATCTTGCCTTCGCGCGCGAGGTACCGATACAACGACCTCAGCGACACGATCATCCGCGCGACCGAAGACGGGGCAAGAGGCTTAGACGCAGGTTCTTTGCCGCCCCGAAGGCGGCCCAGGAAATCGGTCAGTTCTTCGTGTGTCGGAGGTCCCTTGATAGAGCGCTTGGCGCAGTAGTTCTGCCACATCACCAGATCGCGTCGATAGGACTGCACGGTGTTGGCCGAAAGACCGCGTTCGTACCGAGCGTGTGAGAGGAATTCGTCGATCGAAGCCTGTAGTCGCGCGTCCCGGGCGCGCTCGCGCGTCGTCACCATCGGCGCAGTTAGAGAAGGTCGGTAAGGGCGACGTAATCCAGGCCGTGCGCCTCAGCTACAGGCTCGTACACGACACTCTTCTTATAGACGTTCACGCCGAGGGCGAGGGCCGGGTCGTCGCGGACGGCGGTTTCGAGCCCCTTGTTGGCAAGGGCCACGACGTACGGGAGGGTGGCGTTCGTGAGGCCGTAGGTCGAGGTGTGCGGCACGGCCCCCGGCATGTTGCCGACGCAGTAGTGGACGACGTCGTCGACGATGTAAGTGGGATCGGAGTGCGTCGTCATGTGCGAGGTCTCGAAGCAGCCGCCCTGGTCGATCGAGATGTCCACGACGACGGAGCCGGGCTTCATCTCCTTGATCACGTCTCGCGTCACGATCTTGGGAGCCACCGCACCCGGGACGAGAACGGCGCCGATCACGAGGTCCGCCGACATCACGGTTTCTTCGACGGCCAACCGGTTCGATGCAAGCGTCAGGATCTTCCCTTGATGGATCCGGTCGATGTCTCGGAGTTTGTTGATGTTCATGTCGAGTACGACGACCTCGGCCTCCATGCCCTGCGCGATCCAGGCCGCGTTCATGCCGGACATCCCAGCGCCGATCACCACGACGCGCCCCGGCCGTACGCCCGACACACCGCCAAGCAAGACCCCCCGGCCCCCGTGCTCTCGCTCCAGGAAGTTCGCCCCCACCTGGGGAGCCATGCGGCCGGCGACCTCGCTCATCGGAGCTAGGAGTGGCAGCGAGCGATCGGGAAGCTCGACCGTCTCGTAAGCGACCCCGGCCGTCCCGGAGTCGATCAACGCCCGAGTGACGGGCTCGCTTGCGGCGAGATGCAGATAAGTGAAGAGAACGAGGCCCTCTCGCAGCCGGTGAAACTCCTCCGGCACCGGTTCCTTC
>JAXDJP010000260.1:0-6394 GCA_034665645.1 Actinomycetota bacterium
CAACCCGGAAGGCGGTCCTCAAGTTGGTGCGGGACAACGATGGGCACCCGGCGCTCGAGGCCGCCCGCGTCAACCGTCCCAAGCAACGAGCCAAAGGTTCCGGGTAAACGCGGGAGATGCCGAGGAAGTAGGCGCGCCGCACCTTAGAATCCGAACGCATGTTCGAGGACTTGAACGAGGCCCAGCGCCGGGCCGCGACCCACGGCGATGGGCCGCTTCTGGTCGTTGCTGGGGCCGGCAGCGGCAAGACGAAGACCCTCGCGTCGCGCGTTGCGTTCCTACTGTCGGAGGGCGTCGCACCCGAGAGCATCCTGCTCCTCACGTTCACGCGTCGGGCCGCGCAAGAGATGTTGAGCAGAGCGCAGTCGATGACGCAAGGGATGGCTTCCGTCCCCGAGGGGGCCGCGTCGAGGGTCTGGGGCGGGACCTTCCATTCCGTCGCGAACCGTTTGCTGCGCACCTATGGCCGAGCACTGGGTGTGCCTCCGCACTTCACGATCATGGATCAGGGCGACGCGGGCGACCTGATGAACCTGATCAGGAGCGAGCTCGAGGTGGCTCAAGGGGAGCGACGTTTCCCGAAGAAGGACACTCTCGTCGCCATCTATTCGCGCTCGGTCAACTCGGGGACTCGGATGGGCGACCTCCTGTCCAAACATTTCCCGTGGTGCGAAGAGTTCCACGACGACATCAAGCCGATCTTCGAGACGTACACCGTGCGCAAGCGTCAACAAGGGGTTCTCGATTACGACGACCTCCTTCTGTACTGGAACGCGCTCTCTGCAACGCAGCCGGTCGGTGACCAGGTAGGGGATCTCTTCGAGCACATCCTGGTCGACGAGTACCAAGACACCAACGTCTTGCAGTCGGACATCCTGAGGAACATGAGACGCAACCGAAAGAACGTCATGGCCGTGGGCGACGACGCCCAAGCGATCTATTCCTTCCGCGCTGCGACGATCGCGAACATCCTCGACTTCCCGGTTCACTTCCCCGGCACGACGATCGTGAAGCTGGAGCAGAACTACCGGTCGACGCAACCGATCCTCGCAGCGTCGAATGCTGTCATCGGCCAGGCGAAGAAGCGCTACACGAAAGAGCTCTGGTCCGATGCTGCGAGCGACGAGCTTCCCGTGCTGCACACATGCTTGGACGAACCGCAACAGTCCGACTCCGTCTGCGAAGTGATCCTCGAGCAGCGCGAGCAGGACGTCCCGCTGATGCAGCAGGCGGTTCTGTTCCGGGCGAGCCACCACAGCGCCATGCTCGAGATCGAGCTCGCCAAACGGAACATCCCGTTCGTGAAGTACGGCGGCCTCAAATTCCTCGAGGCGGCCCATGTGAAGGACATGCTGTGTTTCCTCCGGATCCTCGAAAATCCGTGGGACGAGGTGAGCTGGTTCCGCGTCCTGCAGCTCTTGAACGGCGTGGGAGCCGCGACTGCGCATGGCGTGATGAAGTCCTTGGGGGTTCGACGTAACGAGACGGAGGAGGACGCGGGCTCGCCATTAGCGCGTTTGTTCGCCGAGCGACCGAGGGTGCCACGCTCCGCGCGTTCAGAACTCGATGAGATGGCCGCGGCTCTCGATGATTGCACCGCGGAGGAGGAGGTCTCTCCCGCCGTTCAAGTGGAGCGGATCAGACGTTTCTACGAACCGATCTTCCACCGCCTGTACGACAACCCGATCGTCCGCTTGCGAGACCTCGAGCAGCTGACGCAGATCGCCTCGGGTTATCCAACGCGAGGACGATTCATCACCGACCTGACCCTCGATCCGCCGGTTTCTACCGGAGACTATGCGGCCCCCCCGATGCTCGACGAGGATTACTTGATCCTCAGCACGATCCACTCAGCGAAGGGTTGCGAGTGGGACGTCGTTCACGTGATCCACGCGGCGGACGGGATGATCCCGTCGGATATGGCGACGGGCGACGAGGACGAGATAGAAGAAGAACTGAGGCTCTTCTACGTAGCGATGACCAGAGCGCGGCATCACCTTCACGTCTATTTCCCTTTGCGCTACTACCACCGGCGCGGAGGGTTCGACGACGCGCACAGCTACGCGCAGCTCACCAGATTCATCCCTGCCGAAGTGCGTCCGCTCTTCGAGTCGCGCTCTCCGGCGACGACCGAGGACGATGTCCCACAGCCCGTCGGCGTTTCCGGCACCCCGGTCGCCGTCGAGGATTTCCTCGTAGGGCTCTGGTCCTGAGGCACTAGTTTCCGCCCCTGGAAGACGGGTACCTAGGGAGCAGTAGAAGCACTTTTCTGGGAAGGGCTGCGGATCGTTGCCGAGAACCCGCTTAAGCGTCGCCGTGATCGCGCCTCTCCTCCTGCTCGCGTCTTGCGTCGCCCCCGATCGCACGTATGAGCCCTACGAGGCCGATGCCGTTGCCACTGCCGAGGACGCGGCGTCTGCGGCTCAAACAGCTTTGTTGGCGGTCGACGCCTCCACTCGCAGCAACGTCACTCAGAACTATCTGTCGATAGTCCTCGAGGAGGCAGAGGCGGATGCCTCTGGAGTGCAGGGGACCTTCGACTCGATCCAGCCGCCGAACTCGGAGGCGGACCGGCTGAAAAACGAGCTCGACAAGCTCTTGGACGACGCCGCGTCGGTACTCGAGGACCTGCGGATCGCCATCCGACGGGGAGAGCTAGAGAAACTCCCGGATATCGCGCACCCCCTCGATGACACCGCCAAGAAGCTCGACGATTTCGCTACGGCGCACGAGCGATGAAGAAACTCATCGAGATCACGCTCGGGATCCTTACGGCCATCGGTGGTTTCGTCGACATCGGCGATCTCGTCGCCAACGCCGAGTCGGGAGCGCGCTTCAAGATGGCGCTGGCGTGGGTCGTGGTGGTCGGCGTGATCGGGATCTGTCTCTTCGCGGAGATGGCGGGCCGCGTGGCGGCGGTATCCCAGCGCCCGGTGTTCAGCCTCGTGCGGGAACGCCTCGGGGCGAAGGTGGCGCTCGCGAACCTCGGGGCATCCTTCTTCATCAACTTCCTGACGCTCGCCGCGGAGATCGCCGGCGTCGCGCTCGCGCTCGAACTTGCGTCGAGCGTGAACTATCTGTTGTGGATCCCCTTGGTCGCGTTCGCGGTGTGGCTCGTCATCTGGCGAGTGCGTTTCTCGACGATGGAGAAGGTCTTCGGCCTCCTCGGTCTGTGCCTCCTCGTATTCGCCGTCGCTCTGTGGCGGTTCGGGCCCGACTGGGGAGCACTCCTTTCCAACGCCGCACATCCGACCGTTCCTTCTGGCGAGGGGCATCCCACCTACTTCTATTTCGCTATAGCGCTGTTTGGTGCGGCGATGACCCCGTACGAAGTGTTCTTCTTTTCCTCGGGCGCGATCGAGGAGAAGTGGACGAAGAAGGATCTCGTGGTCGAGCGGATGAATGTCTACATAGGTTTCCCGCTCGGCGGCCTGCTGTCGCTCGCTCTCATGGCGCTTTGTTCTGTGATCTTGGCGCCTCGAGGCATAACGGTTTCGACCCTGTCCCAGGCGACCCTTCCTACCGTCGTGGTGATGGGGAAACTCGGCTTGGCGGTTTTGTTGGTCGGGATATTCGCGGCAACGTTCGGAGCGGCGCTCGAGACGGGGTTTTCTGCCGGTTACACGGTGGCGCAGTACCTCGGGTGGCAGTGGGGCAAGTTCGTTCGTCCGAAGGAAGCCCCGCGCTTCCACCTGGTCGTGCTTGTGTCGATCATCATGGGAGCGTTCCTGGTCCTCACAACCATCGATCCCATCAAGGTCACGGAGTATTCGATCGTGCTCGCGGCCGCCGCGCTGCCGCTGACGTACTTCCCGATCCTGGTCGTCGCGAACGATCCTTCATATATGGGTGAGCACGTCAACGGGCGCGTGACGAACGCTCTCGCTTCCATCTATTTGGGCATACTGCTGATCGTGTCGGTTGCGACGATCCCCCTGATGATCTTGACGAAGGCAGGGAGCTGATCATGGCGGGACAGAAGATGGATGCTGGTCTCGACATCCTCGACGTGCAGATCGTGGACAAGGACGGCCGTATGTCGGGCGTGGTCGACGATCTCGACTTCAGTTGGGACGAAGAGACCGGCGCCCCTTACGTGTCCTCGATCCTTTCCGGTCCGGAAGCTCTGGGTACCCGATTGGGCGGGCGCATCGGGCTGTGGATGGCGTCGGTGCACGCTCGGCTGCACGACAGGGAGGATCCCGGGCCGGCCAAGATCTCCATCGGAGTCGTTAAGAAGATCTCCAATCACGTAGAGATCACCGTGTCCCGGGAGGACCTCGACATCTCCCGTTCTCCAGATTGGGCGAGGGACACGATCATCTCGAAGATCCCGGGGGCCGATCGTGCGGTTGAGTGACCTCCTGCACTCGGAGGTTTACGACCAAGACGGTGTCTCGGTCGGGCACGTCCACGATGTGAGACTCGTGAGAGATGGACCGGTCATCGGAAGCTTTGGAGCGACCTTCTCGATCGATGGGCTGATCGTTGGCAAGGGCAGCTTCGGATCTCGATTGGGTTTCGACCGAGCAGCGATGAAGGGGCCATGGGTCCTGAAGGCGCTCTTCAACCGCCTTCACGCGTCGTCACGGTTCGTCCCGTGGGACTTTGTCGCCGCGGTGGAGGAGCGGAAGATACTTATCTCGCGAGCTGCGAAGGAGTTGCACGAACCGAAGGCTCTCGACTTGAATGGAAGGGAAGAGGCGTGATTAGAAACTGGATGGCCCGGGGGGTTCTCGTTGCCACCGCTGTCGCGGTCGTTCTCGCCGCCGCGCCGTCCAGTGCGCTTCGCTTGCCGGCGGCACCCGACTGTCCGATCTTCCCTACGAATAACGTATGGAATAAGCGCGTCGATAGTTTGCCGGTCGCCGCGAACTCCGATCGCATCATTCGCTCGATCGGACGCGGTACCGGCCTGCATCCAGACTTTGGCTCGGGGTTGTACGGCGGAGGTCCTATCGGGATCCCGTTCACCGTCGTGGGAGGAGCCCAGAAGAAGCACCGCGTTCGCTTCACGTACGCGTCGGAGAGTGACAAAGGCCCTTACCCGATCCCCAAAGGCGTTCCGATCGAGGGTGGTCGCAAGTCGACGGGAGATCGTCATGCACTGATCGTCGACAAGTCGGCGTGCAAGCTCTACGAGTTGTACTCCTTGTACCGACGCGCGGACGGCGGATGGCGAGCGGGGTCCGGAGCGATCTGGGATCTGCGTTCCAACAAGTTGCGTCCGCGGGGGTGGACCTCGGCCGACGCCGCCGGATTACCGATCTTTCCGGGCCTGGCGCGCTGGGACGAGGTGAAGCGCGGCCGCATCGACCATGCGTTGCGTTTCACCGTTAGCCAGACGCGACGCAAGTACATCTACCCGGCGCGCCACTTCGCCAGCAACCTGACGTCGAAGTCGCTTCCTCCTATGGGCCTTCGCGTGCGGCTGAAGAAAGGCTTCGACATCACCGGATTCCCACTGCAGGCCCGGATCGTCCTGAAGGCCCTCAAGCGCTACGGGATGATCGTCGCCGATAACGGCTCGGACTGGTACATCTCGGGGGCGCCGAACAGTCATTGGGACAACGACGCGCTGCACTCTCTCGGATCGGTCACCGGCGACAAGTTCGTGGTCGTTGACACGAGCCACCTGCGCCCCTAGTCGGCGAAGAACCGGTAGCAAAGAACGTGAGAACCGGTAGCGAAGAACCGGTAGCGAAAACCGGAAAATCGGTAGTAAAGAACGCACTTGTGTCTTGGTAGTGGGGCGCGACGAGGTCGTGCAAACTTTTCTTAAAAAACTTTTTTGGGGCGCCGTTTCGAGTGCGTTTTTGTCGTACCCGATCGTCAGAATGAACGCATGAAGGAAGCACTCGTCGATCAAGCGATCGAGCTCTTAGAAAAGGCGAACGCCGATCTCGAACCCGAGTTGCTCCAAGGTTCCAGCGCGCGACGGTTGCTGTCTTCCTACGCGCGACTGCGTCGTCTCGCCGACTTCGGGATCGCGGGGTTGTCGCGCAAGGTCGCGGACGCGTCGGACATCGCCAAGGTGACCGGCACGTCGATCGGTCAAGCAAAGGCGGTGCAGGCGACCGGCAAAGTTCTCGCGCGGTCCGACGATCTCAGCATGGCGCTGCAGCAGGGGACCGTGTCGCTCGAACAGGCAACGGAGATCGCCTTGGCCGAGGAATCCTGTCCGGGATCCGCCAAGGAGCTCGTGGCGGTGGCGCAAGAGCAGCCCTTCAATGTGCTGCGAGAGAAAGCTCGCAAGGCCAAGCTCGAGGCCGAGCAATACCGCGGTCTAGGCGAACGCCAAAAGAGTGCGAGAGAGGCGAGGAGTTACTCGGACCCGCTCGGGATGGTGAACATCCACCTTCGTCTCCAACCCCATGTGGGGGTCCCACTCGTG
>JAXDJP010000261.1:0-3771 GCA_034665645.1 Actinomycetota bacterium
CGGAAAGAACTGGACGAAGATGGCCGACGCGACCGAGTTGCAGGAGCCGACTACGGGTTCTGCGCTGATCGGTACCGCTCAGGCTGCGTCGATGTACGCCCCCGGCGTGCAGGCTTGGTACAACGAATGGATCAAGCCCGATCCCACGCGGCAAGTGAACGGCGTCCCGACGCGTCTTACGTTCGGCCTCGAAGAGGTATGGCAGAACGAGTCCACACTGCAACCTCAAGACGGGAAATCGCAATTCAAGGTCATCGGGCGTTACTTCGGCGGCGACACCTGTCTGTTCTTGAACTCGCCACTTCCGGTCTGTCCGACCAACCGGCAGGTGGATCCCAGCACGACGACGCATCCCGACCAACATGGAGCCATCTACGTTCCGGATCGCGAGGATGGGGTGACCCTGCTCGTCGGCAACGACGGAGGTGTCTACCGTCAGGTCGCGCGCTCTGGTGAGGAATTCGACAATACGAAGTGGGGGAAGGGAGCCAACCGCGGCTTTAACACGCTCCTTCCATATGACGCACGCATGGCGAAGGACGGAACCGTCTACGCCGGTTTACAAGACAACGGTCAGCTGAAGATCGAGCCGAATGGAACGCAGATCGCCGTCTACGGCGGCGATGGTTTCTACGCCGCGGTAGATCCCACGAACAGCAACGTTTCGTACGAGGAGTACACCGGCGGTGACATGAGCGTGAGCAGCGATGGCGGACACAACTGGAGAGACATCAATCCGGACCTGGTGAATCCTGCTTTCGGCACCGCGTTCACGATGGACCCCAAGGACCCAAACCACCTCATGGTAGGTGGCCGCAACATCCGCGAAACCACCTTCGGTCCTTCCACAACGAGTCCCGGCGGCACCGACGACGACGGCAATGGGAACGACTGGCGCAACGTGTACAACCTGGGAACGAGGAAGCATCCGGGCGACGCGGCGGCGACAGCGGATCCCGCGAGTCATGACCCGAACAACCGACTGTCGGCGGTCGACCTCCAAGGGAAGTCGGCCTACGTCGGGTTTTGCGGTTACTGCGACGTCATCACCGAAGGCTCCCCGTTCAAGAACGGCTTCGCTACCAACGTCGCCGGCGGTAAAGCGCCGAAGCCATTGACGTCGGATGGCTGGCACATCGCGAAGGCAAAGGGCCTTCCGAACCGATTCATCACCGGGGTCGAGATCGACCCGGCGAACCCCAAGACCGTCTACGTGACGCTCGGCGGATACGCGGCCCGGCGTTGGGGCGCACCCGGCGTCGAAGGCGAGAAGGCGACGAACCTCGGCAAGGGGCACGTCTATAAGTCCACGAACGCCGGCAAGAGCTTCGTGAATATCTCCGCGAATCTGCCGAACGCCCCCGCCGACGCGATCATCAAGCGCGGGAAGCAACTGATAGTGGGCACCGACATCGGAGCGTTCATCTCGAAGAACACGAAGGGCACCAAGTGGGCACTCCTCGGGAAGAACCTTCCCGCGGCGCCGGTCTACTCGTTACAGCTGAAGCCGGGGAACCCGAACCTCCTCGTCGTGGCGACCTTCGGCAGAGGCGTTTACACGTACCGCTTTCCCTAGACGCCGGTGTCCCTCGCCCCTTCGGGGGCGAGGGTTCTGACGTTTGTACGCGCTCATCGTGGGAAATTATCCTTACGGCGGCTGAACCACAGCGGCGGCTGTTGAGTTCCTTCGTTTCTTCCCGATCGGAGATGCCCATGTACCTCCCGAGGTCTGCGCGCGGCCCCCTAACCGAGTACCTATTCGGCCATCTCAGTCGCGCACCTGACGCCATGTCGGCCCCGCCCGACGTGATCGACGACCCGTTAACTGGTGACGACCTCCACCTGGCTCTTTATTGCTGCTACGAGTTGCACTATCGGGGTTTCGAGGACGTCGACGAACGTTGGGAATGGGATCCTGCCCTGATCGAGTTCCGGTCGCGTCTCGAGGCCCCATTCGAAACGGCTCTCCTGGCTGCCGTCGGGTACGACGTCGCGTCTTCCGACCCCGTTCCCAGGCGACTGGTGAAACTCGCGGAGGCGGACGCCGGTCCCTCACTGTCGCGGTATCTCGAGACGAGGGGAACAAAAGATCAGTTCCTCGAATTCATGGTTCACCGCTCGGCCTATCAACTCAAAGAGGCCGACCCTCATTCGTGGGTGGTACCTCGTCTTTACGGGAAGCCCAAGGCCGCGCTTCTAGAGATCCAGATCGACGAGTACGGGGGCGGAGATCCAGATCGCATCCACGCCGCTCTGTTCGCGGATGCGATGCGGGCGATGGGACTCGATGCGACATACGGGGCCTACCTCGACGCGTTGCCCGGAGTTACGCTCGCGACCGTCAACCTCATGTCGCTGTTCGGTCTCCACCGGCGGTGGCGCGGGGCCATCACGGGGCACTTGGCCTTGTTCGAGATGACGTCGACCGAGCCGAATCGTCGTTACGCGAATGGCTTGCGGCGGCTCGGCTTCGGCCCGGAAGCCACCTTCTTCTTCGACGAGCACGTCGAGGCCGACTCCGTACACGAGCAGATAGCGGCGAACGATCTTGCGGGCTCCCTCGCGAAGCAGGATCCCACGCTGGTAGCAGACATCATCCTCGGCGCGCAGACCCTCGTCTTCGTAGAAGACGCGTGGGCGTCACACCTGCTTGATCGCTGGGGCGCCGGACGGTCCTCCTTGCTGCAGGAGGTGCCGGTACCGTCCCAGCTTTGAACTCGAACGCAACAGCTTCATACGTCCTTCCCCTACGGTCGCGTGAAGACCTCTCGCCCGGCGAGTTCACGGACTATCTCAGATGGATCGCCGAGAAGCTGGAAGTAGTCGTGGTCGACGCGTCCGACGAAGACGTTTTCAGCAAGCACGAAGCGGCCTGGTCCGACTTCGTCGTTCATGTCCGCCCCGACCCCCACCTTCGGTGCCTGAACGGGAAGGTGTGGGGCGTGTTAACGGGGCTCTCGCTGGCATCTCACGACAAAGTCGTCATCGCGGACGACGATGTTCGTTACGAGAACGCCGCTTTGACACGAGCCATCGACCTGCTAGGCGACTTCGATCTGGTGCGCCCGCAGAACTACTTCGAACCACTGCCGTGGCACGCACGCTGGGACACAGCGCGTGCCTTGCTCAATCGTTCCTTCGGAAGGGACTTTCCGGGAACGCTGGGTGTACGAGCTCGTCTCCTACGCAGAATGGGTGGCTACGACGGCGACGTCTTGTTCGAGAACCTCGAGCTGATGCGCTCGATCGTCGCCGCCGGTGGATCTTCTGTGTCGCCCCTCGACCTGTACGTCCGGCGCCTTCCCCCGGGGACGGATCATTTCTGGTCTCAGCGCGTGCGCCAGGCCTATGACGAGTTCACGTTGCCGGCGAGGCTTGTCGCGTTCCTCTCCGTTGTTCCGGTACTGGTTTTCGCGGTCGCCCAGCGGAGATATCCGGGGATCGCCCTGTCCGCGGGAGCTATGGTTGCGCTTGCGGAGGTGGGCAGGCGACGCGCGGGAGGAGTTCGGTATTTCCCGGCATCGACGTCTTGGTTCGCGCCGGCGTGGGTCCTCGAGCGCGGCATCTGCATGTGGCTCGCGCTGGGCCGGAGATCGTGTGGGGGCGTTCGTTACGGTGACGCGCGCATCCGGCGCGCCGCTACTCCTCGCCGGGAACTGAATCGTCGCGTGCGGGAAGAGGTCCCTGCCGCGGGCTGGGGGCTTTGAAGCCCATCGTCTTGTGCATCCCGTCGCAGAACGGTTTTATTCGCGATCGCCCACACCGGCAGAG
>JAXDJP010000262.1:0-3308 GCA_034665645.1 Actinomycetota bacterium
CTACCGCTTTGTCGGTCGAGATGAGAACGAACTTACGGACACCTCCCGACGCTGCGGCATCGACCATGACCTCGGTCCCGAAGACATTGTTGGTGATCGCTTCTAGGGGATAGTCCTCCATCAGCGGCACATGTTTGTAAGCGGCCGCGTGATAGATGAGATCCGGAGCGTGGCGGTCGATCACCTCGGAAACCTTCTGCCGATCGGTGATGTCGCCGATGACCGGGATGATGTTCAGGTCGGGATGCCGTTGCTTCAGATCGAGGGCCGCGAAGTAGAGGTTGCTTTCGGCGCGTTCGTAAAGGACCAAACGCTCGGGATTGAAGGCCGCGATCTGACGACACAGTTCGGACCCGATCGAACCGGCAGCACCCGTGACGAGGATGCTGTGGCCCTCGATCTCGCCTCTAAGCCGGTCGACTTCGACCTGCACGACTTCTCGGTCGAGAAGATCTTCCGGCTCGACTTTTTGCAGTTGACCGATCCACGCCTTGCCGTCGACGAGGTCCCGAAGCGACGGAACCGATCGGACCACGACGTGCGACTTTCTACAGATCTGCGCGATGCGATGTTGCTCCTCCGGCGTCGCGGAAGGTGTCGCGAGGAAGACCTCTTCGATATCGAAGGACGAGCAGATGTAAGGGATATCTGTGATGGAACCCAGGACGCGAGCGCCCCTGATAGAAACCGTTCTCTTTCGTACGTCGTCGTCCACGAGACCGACGATCTGGAAGTGCATGCTCCTGCTGGCTTGCAGTGACCGGATCAGGCTCTCCGCTGCGCCGCCCGCACCGACGATCAGGACCCGTTTAGCCGGTGCCGATGAATCGTAAGAGCGCCACTCCTTGAAGGCACGGATGGAAAGCCGGAGGCCACCCTGGAGGCCGAGACACATGAGGAAGTCCAGAAGAAAGATCCCGCGCGAGAAACCCTGGCCCCAGAAGATCAACGCGGTAGTGATGAAGACGAGTGAGCTGATCGTCGTGGCTTTGACGATGGCCACAGCGTCGACGACGCTCGTGTACCGCCACAGTCCTTCGAATAGACGGAACTGGGCGAAAGCCGTCGTGCGGATGACCAAAAGGAGCGGCAGCGTGATCAAGAACCATTTCACCTGCACCGACGGGATCGAGAAATCGAACCTCACCAGATAGGCAAGCAGGTACGACGCCGCGACAAGCGCGATGTGGGCAAAGATGATCAAAACGCGCCGCACCCTGGTGAAGTAGAGCCATTGGGGTGGCGCGATGCGGGCGTGATTCGACGCTGACGTTTCGTCGTTCGCCGCTTTTCGGCTTTTCAGCACTTCTTTGAAACTCATTCCCCTCATTCCCGCGCTAGTGGGGCCCCAGAACAGATGCGCTTCAGGTTTCGCGTTTCCCAGTCTTTCAAGAAAATCCCAGGGCCGCTCTACGTAATTTGACATAGAGCGCGTCGTTCCTTCATGCCCATAACGATGACAAAGAAGACAAATACCGCGCGAACATCGAATGATTCGCGGAGCGTGATGGAGTAACTACTGAACGAGTTGCGCGAGAACCTCAAGGAGAGCTTCGACGACGACCTCGACTTGCTCCTCGGTCATGACTCCAGAGAAAGGCAGGGCGACGCAAGTCGCGCCGAGTCGTTCGGCAACGGGATAGTCCCCGGGCCGATAGCCGAACCTCCGGGCGTAGTAGTTCTCGAGATGGATCGCCGGGAAGTAAGGCCGTGACGGGATGCCTCGGTCCCTCAACTCTCTGATGACATCGTCTCTATCGAGGTCGCCCCCGAGTTGCACGGGATAGACGAACCACGACTTCCGAGTCGTGTTCGGGCCGGCGTTGAACAACGTGATCGGAGAAAGCTCCCCGAGGCGTTCTCCGTACCAATCCGCGACGCGTTGTCGCCGATCCAGCAATCGGTCGAACTTTTGCAGTTGAGAAAGGCCCAGCGCCGCGCTCATCTCATCCATCCGGAAGTTGTAACCAAGCCGTGAATAGCTGAGCCACTCGTCCGTCGTGTCTCGTCCCTGATTGCGCAGCGATCGACAGACGTCCGCCAGCTCATCGTCGTCCGTGACGATCATTCCGCCCTCACCGGTCGTCATCTGCTTGTTGGGATAGAAACCAAAGACTGCAAGCCGTCCGAAAGTGCCGACAAGCTGGCCCCGATACGTAGCACCGAGGGCTTCGCAGGCATCCTCGATCACCGGGAGGGAGTTGTCGTCGGCGACCTTCGCCATCGCCTCGACGTCGATGGGTTCGCCCCAGACGTGAACCGGCAGGAGCGCTTTCACCTTCTCGATATCGATGGCATCATCCCAACGTCGAAGGACCTTCTCGCCGTTCTGGATCTTGGAGATCAATCCCTCTGTTGCCTTCGCGTCCATGTTCCCGTCCGACTCTTCGACATCGACGAACAAGGGAGTCGCACCTGCATGAAGGACCGAGTTCGCCGACGCGATGAACGAGAACGGGCTGGTGATCACGAAGTCGCCGGGGCCGATGCCACTGGCAAGGAAGCCGACATGCAATCCGGCGGTCCCGCTCGATACAGCGACCGCGTGTTTCCGGCCTAAGAACTCGGCGAAGGCATTCTCGAAGTCAACGAGCGCAGGGCCCAGACTGAGCCGGCCGCTTGCGACGACGGCTGCAACGCGCTCGACATCGACCTCGTCGATGTCGGCGTTCGCCATCGGAACCCTGATGTCCATCAGCTCTCTTCCGTGATGTGCAGCTGCAACCTGTACTTCTTGCCGTCAACCTCGAAGTAGGCCGCTTCCTCAACGTTGTTTGTGGTCATGGCTCGCAAGCGTCGCACGAGATCCTCGGCCGTGGTCTCTTGCGACAGATCGATCTTCTGGATCCCGGAATCCGTGAGGTCCGCAGGCCGGTGGGCGGTAGCGACCCCGGCGTCTTGAGGTCGGCGCGGCGGATCCTTGCTCACCAGTAAGGGCCAAGCAGCCGCGAAGACTTCCTCCTCGAGACGCAGCGCGCGCCGGTACAGATCGTCGGCGGTGTCGCCCGGCGAGACCGCGAGGGGCTCTTGGAGGATCACGTCGCCCTCGTCCACCGCCGCACTCATGAAGTGGAGGGTGGCTCCGTATGGAGTGTCGTCGAGGATCGCCCAGGTCGGCGTGTGCCAACCTCGGTTGTAAGGAAGCAGCGCCGGGTGAAGATTCGTGACGCCGACCCGCGGGATCTCCAACACATCCTGCGGAACGATGTACGGGAAGTGGACGCAGATGATGTAGTCCAACTCGAGTTCCAGGAGCGCTTGCATGGACCCCTCGTCGCGGAACTCCGGCCCCCGGAAAACGAGACTCT
>JAXDJP010000263.1:0-4595 GCA_034665645.1 Actinomycetota bacterium
CCGAGATACATCGAGGCGTTGCCCTCGACCATGAACACGACATCGCAGAACGCCGGGATGTAAGCGCCGCCCGCCGCCGATGGACCGAACAAGCAACAGATCTGGGGCACGCGGCCCGAGGCTTGAACCTGGTTGTAAAAGATCTTTCCTGCTCCCCTGCGTCCGGGGAACAGGTCGACCTGGTCGGTGATGCGCGCTCCGGCCGAGTCGACGAGATAGAGGATCGGGTGCTCGTTCTTTCGGGCCAGCTCGATCAAGCGGATGATCTTTTCGACGGTGCGAGCTCCCCACGATCCGGCCTTCACCGTCGCGTCGTTCGCCATGATCGCTACCGGACGGCCACCTACGCGACCTACGCCGGTGACGACCCCGTCGGCGGGAAGGTCGCCGGCCAGGGCGTTGACGAGCATGCCGTCCTCGACGAATCCATCGGCGGAGTCGAGAAGCAATTCGAGGCGCTCGCGAACGAACAGCTTTCCTTGCTCGGCCAACTTCTGGTGGTACTTCGGAGCGCCTCCCGAGCGGACGCGCTCCATCACTTGAGAGAGGTCGGCCTCCCGTGCCTCGGCTCCATCCGGGCTCATCGCGGCATCACTCCCGAAGCGTCGAGCACGCGTAGGTCGGTCTTGGAGGCGAGCGCCGGCACCGAGCCGCGCTTCCCGCGCCGCCATCTGCCCTTGTGGGGCTTCATGCGCTCTCGCTGCGCGACCCGCAGCTTGTCGACCTGATGCTCCATTCAGGTCAGGTGAGAGACGTGCGAGATCTGCACCCGGCGGCCTCCTTGACGGCGAAAAGACCTTCCCATCGTACGGCGGCACCGCCGGGAAGGGCTACCGGTGAGGGGACGTTTTGGCCGCTCTACGCAGGTCCCCGAAGATACGAGCCAGGTCCGGGAGTTGGTAGTGGGCATTCAATCCACTCGTGTTCGGGAGCAGCCAAGCGCTCGCCCCGCCGAAGACCTCCTCCTGGGGGCCCACGCTTGCTTTCTTGTGCCCCGTGCCGATGCGGTAGGCGGTGAGCCCAAGGAAGGCGACGTACTGCGGTGAGTACCGCCGAACTTTCGTTGCGAGCTTCTTCGCTCCGGCTCGTAGCTCCTCGTCGTCCAGTTCGTCGGCGCGCGCCGTCGTACGCGCGACAAGGTTCGTTATCCCGAGGCCATAGGTCAACAGTTCGTTCTTCTCCGATGGGTGCAATACGCGCGGCGTGAAACCCGCTGCGTGGAGAGTCGGCCAGAAGCGGTTACCGGGCCGCGCGAAATGGTCGCCCGTGGCTCCCGAGTAAAGGCCCGGGTTGATCCCGACGAACAAGACGCCCAGCCCCGGAGCGATCACGTCTTTGATCGTCTTGCCGTACGCCGCGGCCAGCTGCTCCTTAGTGGGTTTCCAACCGAGAGGTGCCTCAGGTCTCACGCAGATGCTCCACCTCGGCCGCGTCCACCGAAAATGCCTCGCCGGCGTCCATGTCGATGACGTAGAGAGCGCCGCTCGGCAGGATCATGGCCGCGACGCCGGTTTCAACCCGGCCGTCGGGCCAGTGCACGATCACTTCCTTATCGATCGTGTCGCAGCGCGAGCTGGCGACGCCCAGGAAGGGAGAGTCTTCATCAAGTTCTTCATTACTCAAAGACGTGTAAAGAGGACCGAAAGCGTCGAGAACGGAGCGCATCACTTCTTCGGACCGTGGCGACGTCCCCAGCACGGACGCGAGGCTGGTCGCCCGCTCCGCAACATCCTGCGGGAGGCTCGGCGGCAACGCCAGGTTGATGCCGACGCCCACGACGATCGCGTCGAAGCGGTCGCCCGAGACAAGAGACTCGCAAAGGATCCCGGCGACCTTCTTGCCGTCGATCAAAACGTCGTTCGGCCACTTCGTTTTCGTCGCAAGGCCGGTGATCCGTTCGATACCCTCGGCGCACGCGACACCGGCGGCGACCGTAACGAGGCCGAGCCGGGCTATCCCAAACGGCGGGCGGAGAACCAGCGAGAAAGTGAGCGAATCGCCGGGGGCCGACACCCACTTTCGGCCCCACCGGCCGCGGCCCGCGGTTTGGTCGTCGGCCCACACGACCGCTCCTTCCGGAGCCGGCGGCGTCTCCCTTGCCCAACGCAGCGCTTCCGTGTTTGTCGAGTCCACCGTCGGGAGATGACGGAGCGGTTGGCCGAAGCGCATGGCCCGTAGGATACGGACCATGTTCAAGAAGCTCCTCGTTGCCAATCGCGGCGAGATCGCCATCAGAGTCATGCGTGGATGCCGCGACATGGACATCTCTACGGTCGCCGTCTACTCGGACGTCGATGTCGACGCTCCACACGTACGCATCGCCGACGAGGCATACAACGTCGGCCCGGCCCCCGCGGCGCAGTCCTATCTCAACATCCCGAACGTGCTCGATGCCGCGAAGCGTTCGGGGGCGGAGGCCGTGCATCCCGGGTACGGCTTCCTCGCCGAGAACGCAGAATTCGCGCAAGCCGTGATGGACGCGGGACTGATCTGGGTGGGGCCCTCGCCAGAAGTCATCGACGGGATGGGTGACAAGACCGCGGCTCGTCGCGCCGCGACGGATGCGGGCGTACCGACCGTCCCCGGGACTCCGGATCCTGTGACAACGGTCGAAGAAGTGATCGCTTTCGCTAAAGAACACGGCCTCCCGCTGGCGATCAAGGCATCGGCGGGCGGTGGGGGTAAAGGCTTTCGCGTCGTTCACGAAGAGAAAGACATCGAGGACGGGCTCTCCGGAGCGGCACGCGAGGCGCAGGCGTATTTCTCCTCGCCGGATGTCTTCCTCGAGCGCTATCTCGAACGCCCGCGCCACATCGAGATCCAGGTGCTCGGCGACGCGTCGGGGAACATGCTCTCGTTCCCCGAAAGAGACTGCTCACTGCAACGCCGACATCAGAAACTCGTGGAGGAATCGCCCTCCCCAGCTCTCGACCAGTCGGTGCGCGAGGCGATCATGGAGGCAGCGGCCCGCGTTTCGAAACAGGTCTCGTATAAGAACGCCGGCACTTGTGAATTCCTGCTGGACGCCGACGGTGAGACCTTCTATTTCCTCGAGATGAACACGCGGCTACAGGTCGAGCATCCCGTGACGGAGCTGATCTCGGGGATCGATCTGGTGCGGGCTCAGTTGCTCGTCGCCGCCGGCGAGCCCCTTGGCTTCGCACAAGGAGACATCGAACTGCGCGGGCACGCGATCGAATGCCGCGTCAACGCGGAGAACGCGGCGAAGAACTTCATGCCGGCCCCCGGCGATATCGGTCACTACAAGGAGCCCGCAGGTCCCGGTGTGCGAGTGGACTCGGGGGCCGAACCAAACATGACGATCCCGCAGGCGTACGACCCGATGATCGCGAAACTCATCACTTACGGAGCCGACCGCGACGAAGCGCGCCGGCGAATGCTGCGCGCTTTAAGCGAGTACGAGATCGAAGGGATCAAGACGACCATTCCGTTCCACAGCCTGATGCTGGCCGACGAGAGATTCGTGTCCGGCAACTACCACACGGGCACCGTCGAGCGCGAGATGGATCTGTCGCCACTGAAAGACGAGCCTTTGAAGAAGCCGAAGCCCGGCGATCCCGTCACCGCGTCGCGCGAATTCGCCGTGGAAGTGAACGGCAAGCGCATGAAGGTAAAGGTGCGAGAGCATCTAGACGAGGTCGTCCGACCGACGAAGCCAAAGCCTCCCAAGAAGGCCGGTGCGATCGGTGGGGGCGGGGGCGAAGCCCTCACGGCCCCGATGCAGGGAACCATCGTGAAGGTCCTGGTCGAGAAAGGGCAAGACGTCGAGGCCGGCGCCACCGTCGTCGTCCTCGAGGCGATGAAGATGGAGAACGCGATCCTCGCTCACGCGCCCGGCAAAGTCGAAGAGTTGAACGTGAAGGCGGGTCAATCCGTCGAAGCGGGAACCGTTCTCGCCCTGATCCGCTAAGAACCCAACTTCTTTGCACTTCTCGGTGGCACTCGGCCCCCGAAAATCACAAGAGTTAGATGCCGGTGATGTGGATGCCGGCCCGGTCGGTGTCGTAGCGATGGTTGATGCCGATCAGCAGCGCAGTGATGGGCTCGACGATGCGCGCGTTCTCTAACGGACCTGCGTCGACGAACCGCAGTCCCGCGATCGCGTGCACGAGCTCCTTGACCGGCTCCTTCGTCGCTTTCGCGCCACACACCAACACATCGCCTTCCATCTCGGCGTCGATGTCGTTCAGTGCGACCGCGGAGAGCGAGTGGAACGCGGCCGCGATCTTGGTGCCCTTCGGCAAGAAGGACTGGGCGTGCTGGGCCGCCGATCCCTCCCATACCCCCAGTGTGTGCGTGACCTTGCCGCCGACATTCGCGGCGACGGGCACGGTGCAATCGATGACGATCGCCTCCGCTCGCACGTGTTCCGCGATGGACTTATAGATCCCCGCCTGCGCCGAGAACGGAACGGTGACGACGACCAGGTCGGTCGCAGCGGCCGCTTCCTCGTTGACGAGCCCCCTGATCCTGTCTCCCGGAATCCTCGCGTTGAGCTCGGCGGCCGCTTTCTGTGCCCGGCCGGCATCTCGCGACCCCAAGAACACTTTGAGGCCGGCTTTCGCCCAACGCGA
>JAXDJP010000264.1:0-4641 GCA_034665645.1 Actinomycetota bacterium
CCCGGATTGAACGCCGGGATCAGGACCCACAGGTTGAGAGCCAGCCACACGAGCGAAACCGCCGCGGTCACGAGCCCTACACGACGGTTGTGACGGAAGGCGACGTAGATGCCGAGCGAAAAGGTAAGTAGTGGGACGTCTTCTTTAACGAGGAGCGCAAGACCAACAAACACGAAGAAGGGTCTCCATCTCTCCTTCAACATGAAATAGATGGCGAACAAGACAAGTGGTATCTCGAAGGAGTCGGGGTGAAAGTTGTCTCTGTTGATCCAATGGACCGCCGGCTGAAGGAGAAACGCGATCCCGATCAAGAGCGCCAACCACTCGTCTTTCAGCTTCTCCTTCGCTATGAGGTAGGCCGGAACCGCGGCGACCCCGAGCGCGGCGGATTGAGCCACCAACAGCGTCGAGGCCGTGTCGAAGAACCAGTAGAAGGGGATGAGCGGCAGCAGGATGAACGAGGTGTGGTCCCCGAAGAGATTCAGACCCCGCACGGTTACGAAGGGGGCCTTGAAGCGGCTCAGCAGCCACACTCCTTGGTCGAAGATGCCTAGGTCGAATCCCGGGATGCCGAGCTCATTGAGGTCGCGCACCGTGGAGATGGCGAACAGCACGATGTAAAACGCGACGGCGATCCCTAGACAGATGAACGGAAGGCCGGGACGCCCGATCGCCCGGCGGATAAGAGTCGACGTGTGCGGTCGCTCGGGGGCCGGGGTGTCGTGGACGTCCGGATCTTGGCCTGGTTCGCCGGGCCTTGGAGGATGAAGCCGACGCACGCTCCACGGCTCGGCATCGTTCGAGGTGCTGCTCGTCACGGAGCGGTGATACGAGCGGCTTGGATCGCCGGCGCGGTGCCTCCCTTGGTCCACAGGACGATCGGTTGTCCGCTGATGGTGGCGATGGACGTTGGGAACTGCGCTCCATTGGGGATGTCGGTCGGGTCCGCGATCGAAACTGGTTCCTCCCAGCCGGTGGCCGGGTCGTGCACCGCGACCCGCACCTCGGTTCCCACCGATGTCTGGTTGGACTGGAAGAACACGTAGATCAGTTTCGAGGACGTGTCGAGCGAGATAGACGGGAAATCGATCTCGGGTGTACTCGCAGCGTCCACGACGGTTTGCCCCTTGCTCCAGGATCCGTCGACCGGCTTTCGGTAATACGCGAGTTCGAAGGTCGTGCTGTCCCGCAGGATCATGTGAGCCGTTCCAGCCGAATCGAGAGCGACCGACACCGCTCCGATCCCTTCTTTCGTGGGAACGGTTTCCTCGTCCCCCCACGTGTACGTGCCCGGCTCGACTCCAGGAGTTGCCGTGCGCGAATACCAGCCCTTCACGCGGTCAGCGCGGCGGTATGTCGCGAGAACGTTGGAGTTTGCGTCCACGTCGACGGTCGCTAGGACCGAGAGTTTGGTACCGGGGTCGGCCAGAGCATGAGATTCGAGCAGTGTGGGTTCGGGCCCGCTGTTCGAGATAGACGCCCAGTAAAGCTGTTGGCCCTCGTCTACGTCCTTCGCCCACACGACATGTGCCACCGAGTTCGCTTCATCCCACGCGATGCTGACGACGGCGCTAACGGACCGCCTGTCGAGGGTCAGCTCGCCTTGTTCAACCCAACGAGTTCCATTCTGCTGCAGCAACGCGTAGGAGACCGTTGAGGGGTTATGGAACGCGACGTGGATGTTGTCATCGCCATCGATAACAGCCGAGAACGAGTCGGCGACGACCGAGGACACCTTGACGGGCTCTCTCCATTGGCGCCCCTGGTTCGATCGGTCGGGAACGATCCAGAGCCCGCTGGGGGCTCGGTAAAGCGCGAGCAGCCGTCCGTCCGACGTCCTCAGGATGTGATGTTGCCCGATCCACTGCGTATGCGTCGCGTCGTAACTGGTTCCGACCGAGACGTCCCTGACGGGAGACTGCACGCGATCGACGCTGTTGTTCGGCACCTCGGTCTCACCCGGGCCCAGAAGGGCGCGCGAGAGTCCCCAGATCGCCAACGCAACTCCGATGACAACGATCGCGATCCAGAAGAAGTTCGAGGGCGCCTGCGCGGGAAGGGTCGGTGCTGCCTCGGAGTCCGCTACCGCGCGCTGCTCCTCTTTCCGTACGGTTTCGGTCTCGGTTGGAGTGACGGTCCACGCGGCCTCGCGCTCAACGACGTAGACACCCGCGAGGCGGTCTCCCAGTTCGGACAGGAGCGTTTCCCAGGTTTCCTCTGATGGCTCTTCCTCCAAGAGCAAGATCGCGCGTTGACCCTTGTTGAGCCGGTCCACCTCCGATCCGCTCTCGGCGAAGAACTCGGAGTGGTGACCCTTGATCCCGTCGGGGCGAGTTTCTTCCGCGAGCTGGGACAGTTCGTCCTCGGTCAGCTCGCCGATGCCGTCGAGCTCCTTCGTGAGGGGGACCGCTGCGCCGGTGTCGACCGACCTCATCGCTACCAAAAGAACCACGTCGCCGTTCTCGTTGAGGCCCATCGTCCCCTCTGCGTCGAGGGCGGGAAGCGGGCCGCTTCCCATCACCAGGATCCGTTCGCCGAAGACGGCCTTGCCTTCGGACAGACGAGCGATCGCGACCTCGAGGTACCCGTCGATCCCCAGCGGGGGCTCGCCGTCCTCGGAAGGACCGAGTTGGGGTGACGCCTCGGGGGCCGCGGCTACTCCGCCGGACTCTGTCTCCGGCGAGCCCTCGTCGTGGCTCTCGCCCTCCGGCTCGCGATCCGTCTCGCTCTCGGGCTCCGTCTCGCTCTCGGCTTGGGCTTCGGTGTCGCCTGGGGCTCCTTCGGGATTTTCTGAGGGAGCGGTTCCCTCGGGCCACGCGACCGCCGCGATTTCTTCTGAGATCCTGGACTGGGGCTTGCTCAAAGGGGCCGGCCCGGATCCTGTTACCTCGGTCTCCGGTGGGTCGCCGGCGGCTTCCGCCCCACCAGTGGGATCGTCCTCCTCGAGCTGCAGGTCGGGATCGGCTTCCCCCGGCGCGGGTGTATCCACGTCCGTAGATGCTTCCAGGTCTGCAGTCTCGTCGCCGGGAGAAGGTCCCCGTGTCTCGTCCATCCGACAAGGATATGGGAGCCGGGGAAGGCAAACCGCATTTCGCGGCCCCCTTGGAAACCGCCTGGGCTATGGTGGCGAGATGGCGGACCTTCTCACGATGGACCGGCTCATCGTCAATCAGAAGGCGAAGCTGGTCGAGCTTACGAACCAGTACCACATCCGTGATGAGCAGGGGAATGACGTCGGCTTGATCCAGCAAGAAGGACAGTCGACTCTGCGGAAGGTCCTTCGCTTCGCGACGAAGGTCGACCAGTTCCTGACACACCACCTCGCGGTGACCGACATGCAGGGGAACCGCATCATCGAGTTAACTCGGCCCAGCAAGGTCTTCAAGTCGAGACTGGAAGTCAGAGACGGCACGGGCCGAGCCGTGGGCGAGATCGTCCAGAAGAACGTCTTCGGCAAGATCCGTTTCGACCTCGTCGCGGCTGATGACTCTTCGTTGGGGCAGATCCGAGCCGAGAACTGGCGCGCGTGGAACTTCGCGATCGTCGACACCAGCGAGCGCGAGATCGGCCGGATAACGAAGAAGTTCGTCGGCGTGCTGAAAGGTGTGTTCACGACCGCAGATAACTACATCGTCGATATCTCACCCGAAGTGACGGGAGACTTGCGGCTTATGGTTCTCGCCGCCGCAGCGGGTGTGGACACCGCTTTGAAGCAGGACGACCGCGGCTTCAGCTTGACCGACGGACTGGATTAGTTAACAAGCACCCCAAAGACCGCGATGCTCTTCTTTTGCCTTCGCCTGTAGGCGGTAGAACCAGTTTGCGTAGCGATCGTTCGGCGAGTAGATCTCCACTTTGGCGAATCCCCGCCGCAGCAGCATCGCGTTGAACATCTTTCCGTCCAGCCAGATGTAAACGAGCGCTCTTCCGTACTGATCCGTCGTGTCTCGCCCGTACGTGACCTTCACCGGCTGCCCGTCTAGCTTGCGGGTCGTGAAGCGACTCGCTCGTTCGCCGAAACAGTCCTTGGGAGACGTGTAGACCTCCGGCGTATCGACTCCGATGAAGCGGGCTTTCCGTCCCGGCCAGCTGGCTGCCGTGGTCCCGTAAAGAAGCGGCCGGAGGTAAGCGGTATCGCCGTCGCTGACGTGCGTGACCGTTGCCGGGGCCGCGCGCGACGGCGCGTTCGCTCCGGACGGGCTCGGCAGTAGCGCCACTAAGACGCCGGCCGCCACGACGCGCAGGTAACCCCTCCTCCTCATAGCTCCATCGTGAAGGGGGAACCGGGCGAGGGGAATAGTCCGTTAGGACCCTTTTTGTCCCTGCGTGAGGTGGCTTAGGCGAGGCGCTCCACGATGATCGCCATGCCCTGGCCGCCTCCGACGCACATCGTCTCGAGCCCGAAGGTCTGGTCGTCGGTTTGCAGGTCGTTGAGGAGCGTTCCCATGATCCGAGCCCCCGTCATGCCGTAGGGGTGGCCGAGAGCGATCGATCCGCCGTGAGGGTTGAGCTTCTCGGAGAAGGGATCGACCCCGAACTCGCGAGCGGAAGCGATGACCTGCGCTGCGAAAGCCTCGTTCAGTTCGACCACGTCGATGTCTTCGATCGACATCCCCGCTTGCTTCAAGACTTTGCGGACTG
>JAXDJP010000265.1:0-7033 GCA_034665645.1 Actinomycetota bacterium
GCCTGGTTCCGTTCGCGAGTGATACCGCTCCGGAACACGGGATCGGGATCAGGGGTGGCGAGATCTGGTGGAGGGGGGAGCGAGCGTTCTCTGCCACCGACGTGCCCCTCGCGGGAGCGGCCGGTCTCGAAGACGCGATGGCCGCGGCGGCTGCCGCGCTCGAGTACGGGGTGGACGGACGGGCGGTCGTGCGGGCCCTCAAAGGCTTCCGGGCCCTGTCTCATCGCCTCGAGGTCGTGGCGGAGGCCGGTGAGGTCACGTACATAGATGACTCCAAGGCGACGAACCCTCACGCCGCGGTCGCCGCGGTGGGCGGACTCCACGACGTCGTGCTGATCGCCGGGGGACGCAGCAAGGGCATCGACCTCGGTCGCATGAGGGAGATGGTGCCCCCCGTTATCGGGGTCGTGGCCCTCGGGGAGGCTGCAGACGAGGTGGAGAAGGTCTTCCGCGACCTGGTTCCGGTGGAGCGAGCGACGGACATGACCGGCGCGGTGAAGCTCGCGTTCGAGATGTCGGTTCCGGGAGGATCCGTCTTACTTTCGCCTGGGTGTGCGAGCCTGGACATGTACGAGAGCTACTCCGCGCGCGGGGAGGACTTCGCGCGCGCCGTGAGCGAGCTGTTGCAGGCCGAAGGGATCGCGAGGAGAGACGATGGCATCTCGTAGCAGCGCGGTACGTCGCCCCGCGGTCCGTCGGCGCACCGCCTTCAAGACGCGCGGCTCGTGGAAGACGAAGGGCGCGTCCCTGCATCTCGGTCATCCCGCGGTCTTGCTGGGGATGACCACTCTGGCGCTCGTCCTCCTGGGCCTCGTGATGATCCTGTCGGCGAGCTCGGTGACGTCTTTCGCCACCTACGGATCCTCCTTCATGTTCTTCCAGAAGCAACTGATCTGGGCCGCGATCGGGCTCGCCGGCTTCGCGCTGTTCGTGAAGCTCGATTACCACCGGCTCAAGGGTTTCGGTTATGGGATGTTCGTCCTGTCCTGCGTGTTGATGCTGGCGGTTTTGATCCCGGGACTGGGGACCCTTGTCGGCGGAAGCTCTCGCTGGCTCCGCCTGGGGCCCCTGTCTTTCCAACCGTCCGAGCTCGCGAAGCTGTCTCTGATCCTCTTCGCGGCCGACGTGTTCTCGCGCAAGAAGGAGAGCACCTTCGACGACCTGCGGCACACGCTCCTTCCGATGCTGCCGGCGCTTGGGATCCTCGTGTTCCTCGTGATGATGCAGCCCGACCTCGGCACCACGATGCTCCTAGGCGCGATCGGGATGGGGATGTTGTTCGTCGCCGGCGCCCCACTCCGTTACATAATCCCGATCGGATTGAGCGGTGCGGGGATGGCCGTCGTTGCCGCACTGTCGTCGGATTACCGGCGCGAGCGCGTGTTGGCCTTCATGAACCCGTGGAAGGACCCTCTCGACACCGGCTATCACACGATCCAGTCCCTCATCGCGCTGGGATCGGGTGGTTGGTTCGGAGTGGGCCTGGGGGCGAGCCGGCAGAAGTGGGCTTACGTTCCGAACGCGCACACGGACTTCATCTTCGCCATCCTCGGAGAAGAGATGGGTTTGCTCGGCACCATCGTGGTCCTCGCGATGTTCGGCTTCCTCACGTACCTGGGGATCCGCACCGCGCGCAAGGCTCCCGACCGCTTCGGGATGCTGATCGCGTCCGGCATAACCATCTGGATCTCGGTGCAGGCTCTCGTCAACATCGGGGCAGTGACGGGATCTTTGCCGATCACCGGCGTTCCGCTTCCGCTCGTCTCATTCGGGGGAACGTCCCTCGTTATCTCGTTGATGGCGATGGGGATACTCATCAACATCGCACGTCAATCTCGCGAGACGCGTCCTCGTCGGCCGAGCGCGGGGGGCTCCCAGAGACAGGGCAATGCCCGCGCCAGATGAAGGTCGTGATCGCGGGAGGCGGGACCGCAGGTCACGTCAACCCCGCTCTCGCTTTGGCGCGCGCCCTCGGGTCGGATGACGTGCAATTCATGGGCACGTCGACAGGCGCCGAAGCCCGCCTCGTTCCCGATTCGGGATACCGGCTACACGAGATAGAGGTCCGCGGGTTCGACCGATCTCGTCCTTTGTCGATCTTCGGCACGGGAGCGAAGGCCGCGACCGCTTTCGTAGCGGCGCGGCGCAAGTTGCGGGACATCGGCCCCGATGTCGTAGTGGGCATGGGCGGGTACGTGAGCCTTCCGGCGTCGGTGGGGGCGCGCTTACTCGGGATTCCGGTCGTCCTTCACGAACAGAACATCGTTCTGGGCCTGGCGAATCGAGTGTCTCGTCCGTTCGCGGCGGCGATCGGCGTCTCCTTCGAGGAAACCTTGCAAGAAGCGGGGCCGCGCGCCACCTTCACGGGCAACCCGGTGTCGCCCGACCTCGTGACTTGCGACCTCGGGGAGGCTCGGCGTAGCGGGTTGACGCGATGGGACCTCGACCCCGAGAAGCGAACGCTCCTCGTGTTCGGCGGGAGCCAGGGAGCGCGATCGATCAACGACGCGGCCGTGGGATTGGCCGGAGCATGGGACGGCGCAACCGACCTTCAAGTTCTGCACATCACCGGACGGGCTGCTTACGAAGACGTCTCCAAACGGGTCGAAGCGGCGCACTCGAAGCTCGTCTACCGGGTCGCCGATTACGTTTCGCCCATGGGCGAGGCGTACGCGGTGGCCGACCTCGCCCTCTGCCGCGGCGGAGCGACGACGGTGGCGGAGCTGGGAGTCGTGGGGCTGCCCGCCATCATCGTTCCGTATCCCCACCATCGGGATCGTCAGCAGGAACGCCACGGCCGCGTGCTCGAGAGGGCGGGAGCGGCGCGTGTGATCGACGACGGCGACGCGACGCCACAGAGGATCGCCGCCGAGGTCTCCGCGATACTTCGCGAGCCTTCTGTCGTGAAAGAGATGAGCGCCGCGGCGAAGGAGATGGGGCGGCCCGACGCGGCCGACCGTCTGGCGGAGCTGGTGCGAAAGGCTGCCTCATGAATCTAGATCCGAGCGCGCGGGTGCATTTCGTAGGCATCGGGGGGGCCGGGATGTCCGCCATCGCAAAGGTTCTGATGGAACGCGGTTACACCGTCTCCGGCTCGGACCTGAAGGCCGCACGAGCCTCCGCGATGTTGCAAGCGATGGGTGCCGACATCCACGAAGGGCACGACGCCGCGCTTGTGGATGGAGCCGGAGCCGTCATAGTTTCAAGCGCCATCCCCTCCGCGAACGCGGAGTACCGACGCGCCGAGGAGCTCGGCGTCCCCTTGATCACTCGGGGTGAGGCGCTGGCGTTCTTGCTGGCCGACCTCCGCTCGATCGTCGTCGCGGGGACGCATGGGAAAACGACAACGACCTCGATGATCGTGACTATCCTCCGCAACGCGGGATCGGATCCGACGTATCTCGTGGGAGCGGGACTGAACGACGTGGGCACCAACGCTCGCGCCGGCAGCGACGACATAGCGGTCGCCGAAGCCGATGAGAGCGATGGGTCGTTCCTGCTATTGCATCCCTTTGTCGGGGTCGTTACGAACATGGAGATGGATCACGTCGATCACTGGGGATCCCTCGCAGCCCTCGAAGCTGCTTTCGGAACGTTCATGGAGCAAGTCCATCCAGAGGGGCGACTGGTGCTTCCCGGCTCCAACGGGCTGCACCGGCTCGCGCCCACGTCGGGGGCCGAGGTCACTACGTTCGGTGTGGACGGGGGGGACGTGCACGCCACCGATATACGCGCGCACGGCGAGGGGATCTCCTTCACCCTCCACAACGACGGGCGCGAGTCGTCCGTGGATCTGCGAGTTCCGGGGGTGCACAACGTTGCGAACGCACTAGCGGGGGCTGCCGCCTGCCTGGCGGTCGGGGTCTCGCTGGACGACGTCGCCGCGGGGCTCAGTCGCTACCGCGGCGTGGAAAGACGTTTTCAGCGCCGAGGTGAGTCGCGCGGCGTAACCGTCATCGACGACTACGCGCATCACCCCACCGAGGTGAAAGCCGTTTTGGCCGCGGCGCGCTCGGGACCTTGGAAGCGCGTGCTGGCCGTCTTCCAGCCCCATCGGTACACGCGCACAAGCGCGCTTGCATCGCAGTTCGGCGGTTCGTTCGCGGACGCCGACCGCATCGTTCTGATGGATGTCTACGGCGCAGGAGAGCAACCGGTGCCCGGAGTGAGCGGTAAGACGATCGCCGATTCCGTGTGCAATGCCCTGCCGGGGCGATCCGTTGCGTATTTCCCGCACCGGGCCGAACTCATCGCGTACCTTGAACGTTGCACCCGTCCCGGCGATGCACTTCTTACGTTGGGCGCGGGTGACGTAACGACCGTCGGCGAGGAACTATTGGAGAAGCTGGGCTCTCGAGATGAACCTGGCTAACGTGGAGGCACGCTTGAAAGACACTTTCGCCGATCGCATCCGCTCGGACTTCGACCTGGCGCGCTTCACCACATATCGCCTCGGCGGGCCCGCGTCTCTATACGTCGAGCCTCGCTCCGTCGAGGAGATCGAGCGACTCGCCGCCGCGCTCAAGGACGAAAGCGCCGAAGGCGCACCCGTTCTGTTGCTCGGTCGCGGATCTAACCTCGTTATCTCGGACGCGGGCTGGCCGGGCGTCGTTATCCGGATGTCGGCATCTTTCTCGTGGATCAAGGACGACGAAGCTCCCGGGGCGGGAAACGCCCGCGCGCTGACCGCAGGGTCGGCCACGGCTCTTCCCCTCCTCGCGAACTGGGCCGCGCGACGAGGTCTGAGCGGCCTCGAGTTCGCGGTCGCGATCCCGGGCTCGGTCGGCGGGGCCGTGAAGATGAACGCGGGGGCGCACGGCGGAGAGGTCGCCGACCATCTGACATCGGCAACGATCTTCTCGTTGGAGACGTTGACCGTGGAGCAGCGCGATCGCTCTGCACTCGGGTTCGCTTATCGCAAGTCCAACCTCGGACCCGAAGAGCTCGTTCTCGAGGCGCGGTTCTCACTCTCGCCGGGCGACGAGGTTGAGATCCGCGAACGGATGGAGCGCTTCCGCAAGCACCGGGCAGACACCCAGCCCGGGGCGGTGCAGAACGCGGGAAGCGTCTTCAAGAATCCTCCCGGCGACTCCGCGGGACGGCTGGTGGAGGCCGCCGGCCTCAAGGGCTTTCGGGTCGGAGGCGCGGCCGTTTCGGACCTTCACGCGAACTTCTTCATCGCCGATCGGGGAGCGACCTCACAGGACGTCTACGACTTGGTCGCCTCCGTGAGGGCGCGCGTTAAGGACACCTTCGGCGTAGCACTCGAGCCCGAGATCCGTTTCGTCGGAGACTTCGAAGAGCGGGTTGCGTCGTGAGCGACTCGGCCGTGAGGGTTCATACCGATCCCCGCATCAGCCGCCGCCGCAAGGCGGTGGCGCGCTCGAAGAGGAAGCGCTACTTCATCGGAGGGGCGCTCGTTCTCGGAGTGGTGACTCTCGTTTACCTGATGTTCTGGTCGCCCGTCCTTCGCGTGCAAGAGGTCAAGGTTGTCGGCGCTCGTCATACGACGTCCGAACAGATCGCTGAGGTCGCGGGCCTCGACACGAGCGACAACCTTCTACGGATCTCGACGGGTGCCATCGCTGCGAGGGCAGAGGAACTGCCGTGGGTGAAGAAGGCCGACGTGGATCGCATGTTGCCGGGCACCGTGCGCGTGAGGATCACGGAGCGCACCCCCGCGCTCCTTCTGTCTCTCGCGAGTGGGGAGTGGACGATCGATGCCTCGGGTGTGGTGCTGGAGGAAGGGGAGGCCGTCAAAGGGCTACCCGTTCTTACGGGAGTCGAGGTCGGGGGAGTGACGCCGGGTGATCGTCTTCAGACGGAGGAGGCACGGGACGCTCTTATCTCGTTCAAGGCGCTGCCGGCGGCGATGCGCAAAGACGTAGCGGCAGTGCTCGCTCCGACACGCGAGCGGATCAGCTTCTCGCTCGTCACCCACACCGTTGTGAGGTTCGGAGCGGCCGAGCGACTGGACGCCAAGAACAAGGTCTTACGGGCCCTCCTCGCACGGCTGCGGAGCGAGCACGTGACACCGGCTTACATCGACGTGCGCGTGCCCACGAATCCCGCGGTGTCCACCGCATCCGCGTTGACCGAACAACCGGTGGCGGCAGAAGACGACGTCACCGGACTGACCCCGACCATCACCGCGTCGCCGAGTCCGAGCGCGAGCCCCCCCGAATAACGCGCACGCGCGCGGTTGTTGCCCTTGACCTCGAAGGTCCCGGTGGTATATTCCTCAACCATTACCACAGGTTGACATAACTGTAAACCTCAACTTCACAGTCAGGTGGTGACATCACCCCTATGACCAGGGAAAACGGTTCTCGGGTTCGCGTTTCTAAGAAGCGTCAAGTGATGGTTGAAGGTAGGAGAGGAGTGGGAATGGCAGCTGGACCTCAGAATTACCTCGCGGTCATCAAGGTGGTCGGGATCGGCGGGGGCGGTGTCAACGCCGTCAATCGGATGATCGACGTCGGTCTGAAGGGCGTCGAGTTCATCGCGGTCAACACCGACGCGCAGGCACTGCTCATGTCGGACGCCGACGTGAAACTGGACATCGGACGCGAGCTAACCAGAGGGCTCGGGGCGGGAGCGGATCCCGAGGTCGGGAGGCAGGCCGCCGAAGAGCACCGCGAGGAGATCGAGGAAGTGCTCAAGGGCGCGGACATGGTCTTCATCACCGCGGGCAAGGGCGGTGGCACCGGCACCGGCGGCGCCCCGATCGTTGCCGAGATCGCCAAGTCACAAGGAGCTCTAACGATCGGTGTCGTCACTCGCCCCTTCGCATTCGAGGGACGTCAGCGCGCGGTCAAGGCGGAGCAAGGCATCGCGAACCTGAAGGAAAAGGTAGACACGCTCATCGTCATCCCCAACGACCGTCTACTCGATGTCGGGAGCGCGACGACGTCGGTGCTCGAGGCGTTCCGCATGGCGGATGAGGTGTTGCTGCAGGGTGTTCAAGGAATCACCGACCTCATCACTACCCCCGGATTGATCAACCTCGACTTCGCGGACGTGAAAGCGGTAA
>JAXDJP010000266.1:0-3771 GCA_034665645.1 Actinomycetota bacterium
GTACGTTTTCAACATCCAGGATGTTTATCCCGACGTTGCGATCGAACTCGGCGTCCTCACGAATCCGCGGATGATCTCGCTGGCTCATGCGATCGAGCGCTTCTGCTACAGACGCGCGGACGCGGTCACCGTTCTGTCGGAGGACATCGCGGCCAATCTGGGCCGGAAGACCGACCCATCCAAGGTGAAGCTCATCCCCAACTTCGTCGACACCGCTCGCATCGCCCCGGCCCCCCACGACAACGGTTACCGAGAGGAGTACGGGCTGACGGGCAAGACGGTCGTTATGTACGCCGGCAACGTCGGTCTGTCTCAGTCGCTGGACCTGATGCTGGAAGCGGCGATCGCACTGTCGCACGAACCGGACCTCGTGTTCGTCATCAACGGACAAGGCGCCGCACGGGAGAGACTCGAGCAGAAGGCGCGCGGGCTCGACAACGTGCGCTTTATCGACGCGCAGCCCGAGGAACGGCTCCCGGAGTTGCTCTCCGCGGCAGACATCCACGTAGTGGCCCTCAAGAAGGGGCTGGCGTCCTCCAGCGTCCCATCCAAGACCTACTCGATCATGGCTGCAGGCCGTCCGATGATCGCGAGCGTCGACGCGGGCAGCGAGGTCGCTCGCTTGATCGACGGCGCGGGGGCCGGTATCTCGGTGCCCGCTGAAGACGCCGAAGCGTTCACCAAGGCGATACGTCGAATGCTGGACGCCCCCGAAGAGATGGAGGCCATGGGAGCCTCGGCTCGCGCCTTCGTCGAGGGATGGGCGTCGCCCGCCGCCATCGCCCTCGCCTACGAAGAGCTGTTCCTGTCGCTCAAGCGTTAAGGACGCCCGCCACCCAATCCTTCATCTCGCCCAGGTATCCCGGATCGATCGAGTGAGCCATCGGCGATTCGCGATACGTCACGTCTGCTCCACTGCCCTCGAGTCGAGCCTGCGCTTCGCGACCGAAGTCGACTTGGATCACCGGGTCGTAGGTACCGTGGCCGATCGCGACCGGGTAGCCCTCCAGACCGGAGAGATCGAACTCGAAACCATCCACCTTCGGGATGAAACCGCTGAAGCACAGGAGACCCGCAGGACGCGGTCTTCCTTTGCCCAAGCCCAGCGAATACGTCATGACGCAGCCCTGGGAGAAGCCGCCGAAGATGCATCGTTCCGGTGACAGCTCTTTCGAGGCGAGCCATGCGTCGAGCCAGCGAGAAGCCGCCGAGAACGTCGGGAAGAACGTCTCGGGATCGGGGTAGCCGACGCGACGCACGATGTACCAGTGCGCGCCGCCGGGTGGGAGGCTGAGGGGGCCGCGCGGGCAAACTCCGACGTACTTCCGCTCAGGATCGAGGATGTCGAACAGCGGGAACAGGTCGTTCTCGTCGGCTCCCCTTCCATGCAGGAGCACGATGGCGCCTTGCGGCTCGTCTACCGATCGCTCTCGGTACGCCAGGAGATCGAGGTCGGAGGTCACCTTTCTCCCTACTTGCAAACGTCGGGCAATTCGCCCGGTTGCGGGATCTTGAGCGGCACGAGTTGCACCAACCGTTTGGTGCGGAACGAAGCCTTGCCGACGATCACCGAAACGTCGATCCCCGACGGCGTCTTTCCTTCTTCCACCGTGACGCCGGGGATCGCGGCTGCGATGAAGTCTGCTTTCAGCTTCGCTCCCGAGTTCTTGGGGTCGTAACGAATGACCGCGTCCGTGAAGTTGCTGCGGGCCGCGTTGGCTTCCTCCACCACGTCGATCTGCGAGGTACCCATCGTTGTCGCAGCCTTCAACGCGGCGGCGGCATCGTGCGCTCGGTTGGCGGTGGTGGTGCCGTTGTAAACGCCGACCGCGATCGTCGAAGGGTCGACGTCGGGAACCCCGTCCGCCTCGGCCGGAGATTCGTTCTCTCCCATCGCCTTGAACAACACCTTCATCGCGCCGTAGTCGGGCAGCACGACCGACCCCGCTTCGTTCTCGCCGACCCCGAGGTTGGGGGCCGTGTACGCCTCGTAGTGCTCTGGGTCGAACGAGCGGAACCGCTTGCTCAGGTCGTACAGGCCCTTGATGGTCGTGCCTGGGTCGACACGCATATTGTCGCCGGCGATGTCGAGAAGGTGATTGATCGTGCTGAACTTCAGAAGCGTCGTGGGTGACGTGAGCTTGTGGATCGCTGCCGCCAGGAACTTCTGTTGATTCGCGATGCGATCGAAGTCACCGTTCGGGAAGATCTTCCGCGATCGCACGAAGCGCAGCGCCCGATCACCGTCGAACTCCACCATCCCGACCTCATCCTCCTTGACCTCGATGCCGGTGGCGGGATCGAAGGGGATCGGTTCGGGGATGCACACCTCGACTCCACCGATGGCGTCCACGATGTCGCGGAAGCCGGCCAGGTTCACCTGAGCGTAGTGATTGATAGATAGTCCGGTGAGGTCCTCGACGGTCTGAACGAGTTCGGGCCGACCACCTTGCAAGGCGGAGTTGATCTTGCTCGAGCCCCCGCCTGAGATCGGCACGTAAAGGTCGCGCGGGAACTGCACCATCGTCACCTTGTCCGTGTTCGGATCGACGTGCGCCACGATCAACGTGTCGGCGAGGTCCCCTCCGAGCGCGGTCCCGTCGGGGTTGGTGTCGGACGCACCAAGATCCAGTTGCTCGGCGTCGGTGAGACCGTCGCGGGAGTCGGACCCCACCAAGAGAGCGTTGAAAGGCGCTTCCTTCGGCTCGGTCGTTACGTCCTTACCCAAGGTCTTGTCTTGCAGTTTCCCTTGGGCATGGAAGTACTTGTAGACCTCGAAGCCGACGAGTCCTCCGAGCACGAGGATGATCGCAAGTGGGATCGCTATCCACTTCTTGCGCAGCCAGCGGAAGCGCTTGCGCCGACGATCGCGCGTGGCAACGCCACGGAACAAGCCGTCCTTGCGCTCCAGCGCGAATGGGTCTTTCTTCTTAAATGGGTTTCTCATGGCATTGCGATTATGAGGTGACGCGACGAGTAGGCGATGACGCCGACGGAATCTTCACAAAAGATTTGCGGTTCTAGGGCTTCGCGATGCTGCAGGCTGCAGGCTTGCTGCACTGGTCCATGTCGTTAGCCGCCTGCACCAACCCCAGTGCGGTAAACAGAAGCCCCAGGCCCACCGCTGCTACCCACCACGCGAGGGGGCCGCGCCATCTCGAGCCCCCGGCCGTCTCGACGTCGGGATCGACCGCGGGACGCTCGAAAGCGAGCTCGGCCAACAGCAACCTCGCGTCCTCCAATTGGATCTTCCGAACCAAGATAGTCACGGGAGCCCAGGGGTCCGAGCCGCCGTGCAGCCAGGCGCCGGGGGCGCTCCGATCCTTGAGGCAGGTGGTTTCGATGCCGGCTTCCGCCAGCCGTCCGGTGAGGAGGTGCGCGTCGATGTCGTTCGGAGCCTTTAGCAACGCGACCCATCCGGAGCCGCCGCCATCACTACGGCCACGCGGTGGGTCTAGGTCCTCGAAACCGGAACCGAACCCCCCGTTGCCGCGGGTCGGCCGGACCTTCAGATCGGTGGCGGAAGGCGGAGTCATCGACCCCCCTAGTGCTTCCCCAAGATGGAACGTGCGATGACGACGCGCTGGATCTGGTTCGTGCCCTCGTAGATCTGCGTGATCTTCGCGTCGCGCATGAAGCGTTCGACGGGGTACTCCTTGATGTATCCGTAACCCCCGAGCACTTGTACGCAATCTGTCGTGACCGACATCGCGACGTCCGACGCGTAGCACTTGGCGATCGCAGCCCAATACGAAACGTCGGAAGCTTCCT
>JAXDJP010000267.1:0-2547 GCA_034665645.1 Actinomycetota bacterium
AGCCTTGATCGTGAGCTGGCGGGGGCCGGAAGAGCCGCGCGTGGAGCGACTACCGCGGGACTTCCGCCGCCACATCCGCCGGCTGAATGGAGACATGCCGGTCCTTCTCGTGGCGGAGCGAGATGGATTGCTCGAGACGCTGCGCTCGGATCCGACGAACGTCACGTTGACGCTCACGCCCGGAGAGCCTTCGTCGGGATACCTGCAGATATACCGCGAGAGCGATGGGGCCGACTCTGACGGCGACGGCATCTTGGAATATCCGGAGGTCGGATCGTTCAGCGACGTAGCGCACGTGCGCGGAGAGTGGCCGGTGCCCTCGGGCGAGTGGTCGATCCACAACACCGAAGTCACCGGGACGCACGCGTACTCATCCTGGTACGACAACGGAGTTGTCGCGATGGACCTGTCCAACCCCACGCATCCAGCGCGTGTCGGTCAGTTCGTCAAGCCGAGTTCGAAGAGATCTCTCTACTTCGGCGATGAATACGGGGCCGCCGTGTGGGGCGTCGCCATCGGCGACGACGGACTCATCTACGCGAGCGACATGCGGTCGGGACTTTGGATCGTCCGGCCGACGGGCCCGGCAGCGTTCTAGGGATCAGACGAGAAGATCGAGCGCGTCGGGGACGAGTTCCAGCGTGGCGTCTTCGATCTCTCCCACGTAGTCACCATCCACCTGCATCGGCATCGGACGGCGCGTTCGGGCATGAGCAGATTGGATGTCGTGCCAGTAAGTGCTGTTGCGCCACCTCGGATGCGAACGGCTGACGAACACACTCCACGCGATGCGCGGAGCCGTTGGGAGGTGGACCTTCGACATCGCAAGGATGTCCAGGCCGAGGTCCAGTCGTGCTTCGGGGCAGGCGTCGACCGGCCATCTCTTGAAATAGGTGAAGGGCCTTCCGTTGCAGCACACCAGGAAGACGAAGTCCTTCGCTTCTTCCTCTCCTACCTGCAGTGAGAGCTGGGGCTCGGTCGTTCGGAAGGTCGTAGTGCCTGCCGCCCACGCGTGCTTCATGAAAAGCCACTCGCGGCTCGTGCGGTCGCGATTTGGATCTTGCTCGGCGCGCTTCACGACCTCGGCATCGAGACCGATCCCGGTCGAGTAGAGGAAGTAGCGCGAGTTGATCTTCCCGACGTTGATCCGCCGCCGGTCGCCGGAACGCAGACGCATCGCGAGGTACGCGGTCGCTTCGATCGGATCCTCCGGCATCCCGAACGAGCGCGCTATGACGTTCGTGCTGCCGGCCGGGAGGATGCCCAGCGCGACGTTGGACCCGACCATCCCTTGGGCGACCTCATTCAGCGTCCCATCCCCGCCGAGGGCGAGCACCGCGTCGAAGCCCCGGTCGACGGCGTCGGCCGCGAGCTCGCTCGCGTGGCCCCGCGCTGCGGTTTCCGCGGTCTCGAGTTTGAACTCCGCCGCGAGGGCTTTGGCAATGACCTCGCGCTTGCGCGGCGACACCGACCCGGCGTATGGATTCGAGATGAGAAGGACCTTCTCCACGGAGCCAGATGCTATAGGTCCGCGGGCTATCCTCCGCTGATGGATTTCGAGTTCGCCCACGAGGTGCCGGCGTCCCCCGATGAAGTCGCCGCCGTGCTGCTGGACCGGAAGTTCCAATCGTCGCTATCCGATCTCGGGCCTCTTCATGACCGCAAGGTCCTGTCGCAAAAGAAGGGGCCGGACGGACTCATCACTCGCCGGATCAGGTCCGTCCTCGACCTCCACATCACGGGGGTCGCCCAGAAGTTCATCGGGGATGGAGACCCGGCGTGGGTGGAAGAAGCGACGTGGCACCCCGACGAGATGCTGTGGACCTGGGAAGTGCACCCCGAGGTGGCGGCCGACCTGTTGGAGGCGTCCGGCGAGATCGCGCTCGAGGCATCGCGAAAAGGTACGAAGCGGATCGTCGCCGGCGTGCTCAAGGTCAAGGTCCCGATCTACGGGGGCAAGGTCGAAGGATGGGTCGTGCAAGGCCTCGAGGGCGCCTACGAGGCCGAGGCCGAGCGTCTGACAGAGTGGCTCGCCTGACCCATCTCCGGAACGGTGGGGGCCCTGTAACCAGGTCGTAACACGCCCGAAACGACCGGGAAACCCCGCCCGCGTATGGTGGTCTCGTTCCAGCAGTCTGCACGCAGCATCTTTCGTAGAGGAGGAGACTTGGCCGCCACACCATCGGACGCCCTGAAGCTCGGCCAGAAGCACGGCGCTCAGTTCGTCGACATCCGTTTCTCAGATCTTCCAGGCTTGATGCAGCACTTCTCGATGCCTTACGAGGAGTTCACCGAAGAGGCCTTCGAGGAGGGCTATGGGTTCGATGGATCGTCGATCCGAGGATTCCAGGAGATCCAGGAGTCCGACATGATCCTCGTTCCCGATCCGAACACGGCGGTCATGGATCCCTTCCGCCAGCATCCGACGCTGATCATCAACGCGTTCGTCAAAGACCCGATCACGGGCGAGTTCTACACGCGCGACCCTCGTTACATCGCGAAGAAGGCAGAGGCTTACCTCCAGGGAACGGGGATCGCGGACACCGC
>JAXDJP010000268.1:0-7117 GCA_034665645.1 Actinomycetota bacterium
GCGGTCCACGAGTTGGCGCCGTCGGTCGTACGCCACATCTTGCCGCGGCCGCTCCACAGGACGTCGGGGTTAGATGGGTCCATCGCGAGAGGCGTGTCGAACGCGCCCTTCTCGCCGATGCCGGCCATGGCCTGCAACAGTGTCTTTCCACGGTCCGGAGAGCGAGCCATCCCGCCGCCTTGACTGCTCATGTAAACGGTGTTGCCGCCCGGGTCCATGGCGAGTCCCGAACCGTCCCCCCCGAAGATGGTCACGAAGTCGTTCGGCAAGGGGGTGACGTTGTCGTCGATCCAAGTGCCGTTGTCCTGGAGTGAACCGGCGACAACGCTTCCGTCTTTCGACACGACGCCATGCCGGAAGAGCGCGGTGGTGTACCCCTTATTCAAACCTTGATAAGGCACCTTGCTTTGTGCACCCGTCTCGCACGCCGAGTAAGGGGCGGTGCCAACCGGAGCAGTCCCGTTATCGGTTTTGAAGATGCCGCCGTCGTTCCCGAAGAACACCGTCTTGTTCTGTTGCCCATCGTAGTTCGGGTGGAAGGTGATCACATGTTGATCGGCGTGCACGAATGGAGTGCCGTCCATGTTCGCCGTGAACCCAAGTTCGTACTGTTCGTACCAATAGCTCGCGAGACCGAGGTTCTTCCCACCATCGTCCGAGCGATAGAGATCGACACCCCCCAACCAGATCCGGTTGGGATCTGTCGGATCGACCGCCACGACGTTTCCATACGATCCCTGTCCGCTTCCGGCAGGGTTGTCCTGGTAGCAGTTGCCCAGCCACGCGGGCGATCCGGGAGTCGAACCATCTCCACGATTCTGGATGTTCCAACTTCCGGGAGCGCCGGCCTGATCCGATCGCAGAAGCGCCATCGCGGCATCGTCGACCCCGGCTGCCGGGTCGTTGACCGCAGAAACGGATGCGTAAACGACGTTCTGATTGCTGGGTGCGAACGCGACAGCCGCGCGACCCACCTGTTGGCCATCGATGTTGGCTACGACCTGTTCGATCGTGTCGCCACCGTCGATCGACCGAAATACTCCTTCAGCGCCGAATTCACCTCCGCAGGAAAAGAGGATCGAATCGGGTTGCACATCCGATCTGATCGCGAGGTCGGTACAACCGGAGGTCTGAGACTTATAGAGCTGTTGCCATGAGGCGCCCGCGTCTTTGCTGCGCCACACCCCTGTGTCGGTTGCGGCGTAGACCCGCTGGGAATCGTTGTTGCTGACCTGGATCGCGGCGACGGCATCGAAGTTCCCTTTCTGAGTCTCGGGGAGGAACTGCCAGTTGGCGCCGCCGTCGGTCGTTCTCATGATCCCGGCACCCACACCCGTGGTGCGGAATCCGATCTCGACGACGTCACCTGTTCCCGCGTAGAGCGTCTTGGGATCCTTGGGATCCATCTCGAGACTGCCGATCGCGATGTTGGAAAGCGTGTCATTCAGGGGATTCCAATCTTTCCCGGCGTTGGTCGTCTTCCAGACGCCGCCCCCGATCCCACCCGCGTACATGACATTCGGATCCGTCGGATCGATGACCAAGCCGTGCGTGCGCCCCCCGAGGTTCGAGGGACCGAGGGAGCGCCACGTAGCAGCGCGAGCACCCGTTGCCGCGCGCTCTTGGATGCCGTCACCGCGTGCCTGATGATCTCGCTTGATCATCGCGGCCACGGCCGCTCTTGCGCGCACCAACCGCCGACCCGATGCCGGGCGTGTCTCTTGCACGGGCACCTGCGATGTCGCTCCGAAGGACGCTTCTTCTTCGGTCCCCTCCGGGCCAAAGGTCGTCAGATCTGCCGCGCTGAACCCCGCGGCGACTGCAGAGCTACGCGGGGTCGAAGGAGCGCGGCGCGGCACCGCTATCGCCAGCATCGCCACCACGACGAGGACGCCAAAGCAGGCCGAACCCAACGCGAACCGTTTCATGATCGTCGCTTCTGTTTACGTGCCCGGATTCGCGAAGCTGTTGAAGGCTCCGTCGATCACCGGTTTCCACACGCCCGTACCGAACTTCTCGGGGGGCATCGAGTCCGCGGTAGCGATCATGACCGCTCCGTCCTGCCGCACCGCGACCCACATCGCCCCGGCGTCTGGTGCCGACCCTTGCGTGTCCACATAAGTCGCCGAGAACGTGATGTAAGCGATGCTCAAGAGCGCCCCGAATGGCTCCTGCGACGTCACTTCAGTGTGTTGCAGTTGCGTGTACTGCTCGGGGGGCAAAAAGCCCTCGATGCTGGCACCGAGGATCGCGTCGGCCGTCGACTGGGTCGAACCGGGCCCGGCCACCTGGACGTAAACCCAGTCCCCTTGGTTCGACGAGAGCGTGGCGAACGTTCCCGTGTCGCCGGCCTCCCCCACCCAAGGAGTCGGAACCGGGATGGTGGCGATCCCGCCGCCCAGGACGATCCCGCCGGTGGTATCTCCGCCGGTCGCAGGAGACGGTGACGGCACCGAAGCCGGCGAGGGACTCGATAGGGCCGAAGCAGACGGGCTGGGGGCCGTGCTGGGAGCCGTGCTTGGTGCTGCGGACGGCGACGCCTCGACCTGGCCCAAGATCGCGGGAGCGCGCTCGGGCGGCGGGGGGCCGCCCGTCGTGGCGTCGATCGGTGTATCGGTCAAGGGGTTGGTCGGCTCGTCGTAGAGAGCTCCGGCGAGAACGCCGGCACCGGCAAGCGCGAGCACCGCTAGGACGATCGCAACGATCGTCCGCGCGCGACTCGAGCGGTAAAGCGTGTTTCCCCAATCCACGGGGGAGCGATCCGACATCGAACCGGGAGAAGTGCTCATGCCACACCTCCCGCGGCGACGTGGTCGCGAACATGTCTGCGTCCTCGCGCGGATGTCGCTCGGACCGACATCCCGCAAGCGATGCAGAACATCGCGTCGGGAAGAAGCGGGACCTCACAGTTCGGGCAATAGCCCCCATCGGTGGTGGCGCGGCTTGAGCGGAGCTGATTCGCAGCGTCTTCCACCGCCGCGTCGAGCAGCGACGATTGAAGCATCACCCTGATGCGGATGATCAAGAACGAAAGGATCGCCACGCCCCACACGAGACCGAGTGTCTGACCGAAAGGTGCGTAAGCGAGTAAGCGCGTCCCGAACCAGTAGAGGACGTTGGCGGCGGCGGCCAGGGCAAAGCTGGAGTAGTAGGAGGGAGTGAACCCATCTACGCCCTCGCCCCGGCCCGAGAAGGCAGCGAGTGCGATCCCCGTCGCCGTTCCATATATCAACGGCTTGACGATCATGAGGTTGAGAACAACAACAAGCCACGCGGTCAAGCCCTGAGTCGTTTGCAGCTGGTGAGATCCGAACACGGGGGCGTAAGCAACGACCGTCTCGAACGCGGCGTAAGCCGTACCGGCCGCGACCCCGAAAGTGAGCGCATCGATCTGGTCATCGAATCGAGGAAGCCGCGATAAGAAGATCGGACCGATCTGCTTGAAGACTTCGGCCAGGATCGGAAGGAGAACCGCGAAGAGGAGCAACGAACCTATCGGGATGTTCCCGATGCCCCCGCCCCTCTCGCCGCTCGCGATCCCGAGGTCGAAGAAGCTCGTGTCGAAGACCCAGCGGAAGAAAACGATCGAAGTGATGGTCGCGAGGAGGCCGGTAAACAGGAAGAGCGCGCCGATCACTGGGATCGGAGCCTCTTCCCACAGGTTCACGTCGTAGATGTAGACCAAGTAAGTGACCGGGATCAGGAAAGCTCCGGCAACGATCGCGGCCGGCAAGATCCCTGCGAGGTTGAACACGATCACCATGAAAGCCGTGATCAAGAAGGCCCACCGATAGTTATCGGCGGCGTCCCTGTTCGTGTGCGGCATGATCGTCGAGATGATCGCCACCTGATGGACGCTCTCAGACGGCTGGATCGCGTACGTGTTGTTGCGACCGTGTTTGGAATGGTCAACGCGCCGGAGCCCGTGTCCACACCTGTAGCAGAATTGGGCTACATCCGGGTTATCAGACGCGCACTCTGGACAGGCCAAAGCCACCCCCTCGGGTTTGTCGGTTTTAAGTGGTACCCCTTAGGCGACCATCGTCACCAGACGAAGTGGCGATGTCAATAACGCTGTACTAAGTAAATAGCGCAGCAGGTCGAACGACCCTCGCTTATTCGGGCAAGCGGCGGACACCCGAGTCCGGGGATGAGTCCCCGGGGTGACGTTTCTCCTGAGCTTCCTTCTGCCCCAACGCCGTGGCGATCAGCCAGGCGAGGGCCGCCCCTCCCAAAGCCAGGGCAAGGCCCAGAAGAACCTGCGCCCACACGGGCGGCGAAAGCGCGATGGCGATCAGCAGAACGAGGATAAGCACCCCCACCATCGAGACGGCCGCAACGAGGCACCCGAGCGTCCATCTGACGACCTCCGGCCCTGCTTGCCCGCCCGCGGAACCCCTCGAAGACATCCTTCTCTCACATCCTTGCTTCAGCGTGAGTTACCAGCCTCTCCTATCATCCCTCTATGAGTGACATTGAGCGAGTGAGGGTCGTGCTGGTCGATGACCACGATCTGCTCCGCCGGGGCATCCGAACGATGCTCGAAACGGAGGACATCGAGGTCGTCGGCGAGGCCTCCGACGGGACCGCCGTATTGGATCTCGTCGGCGAGCTGGGCCCCGACGTGGTGCTCATCGACGTGGTGATGCCGAACCAGGACGGCATCGAAACGACCCGCGACATAAAGAACGCGTATCCCAACGTCGGGGTGGTGGTGTTGTCCGGACACGACGAACAGCAGTTCATCTTCGACGCACTGAAGGCGGGGGCCTCGGGATATCTCCTCAAGACCGCCGATCTCGACGAGGTCGTATCCACGGTCAGATCCGTGGCCGCGGGCCAGGCGAAGATCGACCCCACCGTCGCAGCCAAGGTCCTCGACGAGTTCCAGAGCTATCAGAAGGCCGAGGTCTCCGAGGTCTTCCAGCCCCTGACACCGCGCGAGCGAGAGATCCTTTCCTTGATGAGTGAGGGCCTTCCCAACAAGACGATCGCGGCCCGGCTCTCGATCTCCGAGCGCACCGTTACGACGCACGTCGCCAACATCTACTCGAAGCTCCAGGTGAACAACCGCGTGTCCGCCATCCAGGAGGCCATGAGACGCCGCATCCTGGATCTCAATATCTGAGCGGATGAGCCCGGGAGCAGGTGAACGGTTCCGCTCCCTCCCCTCGGTCGACGTCGTGCTGGTGCGGGTCGTGGGGGATGCCCCTCACGCGGTGGCCGCCGCGGCCGCCCGGGTCGCGATAGATCAAGCTCGACGCGAGATAAGAGAGGGCAGAGCAGCACCCGGTACGGACTGGATCGTCGCCCGAGCGCGCGCCCTTCTAGCGGATCGAGAGCGCTCTCGGTTGACCAAGGTCATCAACGCGACGGGAGTCCTGCTCCACACGAACCTGGGCCGCGCACCGATGGGCGAGAAGCAGATGGACGCGGTCGCGCGGGTCGCGACCGGGTACTCCAACCTCGAGTTCGATCTGATCAGCGGAAAGCGCGGGAGCAGGTACGCACACACAACGTTGGCAATCACTGAGGTCACGGGGGCCGAAGCAGCTTTGGTCGTCAACAACAACGCCGCTGCCGTGCTGCTGATGCTGGCGGGTCTTTGTAGTGGACGCGAAGCGATCATCAGCCGAGGAGAACTCGTGGAGATCGGTGGGGAATTCCGTATCCCCGACGTGATGGCTGCGGCCGGCGTGGACCTCGTCGAGGTCGGTACGACGAACCGAACGAATATCGGCGATTACGAACGCGCTATCTCTCCTCGTACGGCGGCGATCTTGAAGGTGCATCCGTCGAACTACCGGGTCGTGGGATTCGCGTCTTCGGTCGCCGCGCAGGAACTCGCGCGTTTGGCGAGAGGGCGAGGCGTGATGTTCCTCCACGATCTTGGGTCGGGCTTGATCGAATCGCCTCGAGGCGCAGCGTGGTCGCACGCGGAGCCGACGGTAAGGGGGGCCCTCGAGGACGGAGCCGACCTGATCACTTTCTCGGGCGACAAGCTGCTCGGCGGACCCCAGGCCGGGATCATCGCCGGTCGGCGTGACCTCATAGAGGGCCTGATGCGACACCCGCTCTTGCGGGCACTTCGCGTCGACAAGATGAGGTTGGCCGCTCTCGACGCCACTCTGAGGGCGCACGCGGCGGGGACCCCGGAGGAACTCCCCCTCTGGAAGATGGCGTTGACGTCCGTCGATGAGTTGGAGGCAAGGGCTCGGAACATGGCCGCGCGACTAACGGCGCGTCTGGACGACGACTTCAAAGTAGAGCCCGTTCCTTCCGAGGCGTTACTGGGCGGTGGGTCGACGCCGGGCGAAGAGATCCCATCGTGGAGTCTCGCGATCACTCACGGGAAACGAACCGTCGCCGAACTGGAGCGTCTCCTTCGCGCCGCATCACCCCCGGTGATCCCCCGCGTCCAGGACGAACGCCTCATGCTCGATCTCCGGACGGTGCAACCCGCCGACGATGAGGCCTTGATCGCATCGGCCCTCGAGTCGTTGGCGTAATGAACTCTCCGTCATAGAGGATGATGTTCGCTTCGCATCCAAGGGAGGCAACCATGTTCTCACGCGGCACTTTGGCTCTTCTCGCCGTCATCTTGATCGCCGCGATAGCGGCACCGGCCCCGGCCGCCGATAGCGCCGCTCCGGTCGAGCCGTACCAACAGAACGACGGGGCACTGGTAGCGCTCAACGTATTACCGCCCGGGCAAGGACGACACCTGAGCGCCGATGAAGCGCTGATCGACCAAGCAGGCGGCGGCAAGCCCGACATGCTCACGAACCAGATCGATCTCTACGAGTCACTGATCAAGGCCGCGCCCGACGTAACCGAAGCAACCCTCGGCACTTTCTTCAAGGACGAATCGTTTGGCGTCCTTCCCGAGGACGTCGACCGCGAGTACTCCCCGCGCGAGGGCGTCACGGTTATTCGCGACGCGACGTACCAAGTTCCGCACGTATACGGAACGACGCGCAGCGACACCATGTTCGGGGCGGGATACGTCAGCGCCGAGGACCGGATGTTCATGATGGATGTTCTCCGCCATGTCGGGCGCGGGAACGTAACGGAGTTGTTGGGTGCCACTCCCGAAAACCTCGAGATGGATCGGGAG